>JBJFDE010000168.1:0-2149 GCA_051889855.1 Candidatus Cryptobacteroides sp.
CATGAAACCATTGTAATGGCAAGGACTGATGGCAAGAAAGTTTTAGTCTTTAACAGCATATTTTGAATCAGGTTAGTTGTAACGATAGTCATATCCGGGCTAAAGCCTTCTTCCCGGATATGACTCAAGAGCTTTGGACAGGATGAAAAGCGCGCGCTGAAGGTCATCTTTGCGAAGCACATATGCAAGACGCACCTGGTCTTTCCCGAGCTCAGGCTCAGAGTAGAAGCCCGCGGCAGGAGCCATCATCACCGTCTCACCGGTACATCCTTCAGGAGTCTTTTCATCTTTGTATGAAAATTCGCTCAGGCACCATGCGCAGAATGCTTCAGAATCATCTACCGGAAGCTTCGCCACGGTATAGAACGCTCCCATCGGCACCGGAGTATAGCATCCTGGGATTCTGTTCACATTATCAATCAGGCATTTACGTCTTTCGACATATTCATCATAAACCTCGCGGGAGTACTGCTCCGTGCCTTCAATCGAAGCCTCGGCGACAAGCTGTCCCAGAAGAGGAGGACTCAGACGTGCCTGACAGAACTTCATGACAGTCTTGCGCACTGCCTCATTCTTGGTAATCAAGGCACCTATACGGGTTCCGCACTCAGAGTAACGCTTTGATACAGAGTCAATCAGCACAACATTTTCCTGAATACCCTCCAAGTGCATCGCACTGATGTAAGGTGAGCCGGTGTAGATAAATTCACGATAAACCTCATCGGAAAACAGATACAGATTGTATTTCTTTACAAGGTCACGAATCTGGTTCATCTCCCTCTGGGTATAAAGGTATCCGGTAGGGTTATTCGGGTTGCAGATGAGGATTGCCTTTGTCCTTTCATTGATAAGTTCCTCGAATTTCTCCACCTTAGGCAGGCAGAAACCCTCATCAATGGTCGTAGCAACTGTTCTGATCACTGCACCGGCAGAGATGGCAAAACTCATGTAGTTGGCATAGGCAGGCTCAGGTATGATGATTTCATCCCCTGGATTAAGGCAGCTCATGAATGCGAAGAGCACCGCCTCCGAGCCACCCGCGGTGATGATGATTTCGTCGGCATGAAGTTTTATCTGATATCTGTCATAATAACTTACAAGAGCTTCCCTGAAGGATTTGATTCCCTGGGAAGGGCTGTATTCAAGTGTGGTGCGGTCGATATGCTTGAGCACGTCAAGGGCCTTCTGAGGAGTCGGCAAGTCAGGCTGTCCGATGTTGAGCCTGTAGATATACACTCCCCTTTCAACCGCCTGGTCTGCAAGCGGGGCAAGTTTACGAATCGGAGATTCGGGCATCTCAATGCCCCTCTGTGAAATTTGTAGCTTACTGTTCATTATATATAAATTACCTGTATTTCTTGACTCTGGCATCGTCTATCATGCCTGTCCAGTTAAGGCCATAAGCAAAATCATAGACATTGCCGTCACTGTCCCTGTAGCACTCCATGTCACGAGGGACATCCTCTTTCTGGAGTTCCACTGTCTTCATGTTTGCCGGCATCTGGAAAGGCAGAAGTCCGCTCGGCTCATAAGTTCCGTTGACAATTTCCAGGACAGCCTGTTTCTGAATGGTGAATGTAACCATGAGAGCATCGGCGAGCGGCTCAACCTCCGACATGACTGTCGGGTTTGAAGAGTTGATGACAACTATAACTTTCTTGTCCCCCATTTCCTTGCGGACCTTTCTCACAAGGTCAAGATCTGACTTGTTGAACGTCTTCACACCTTTTCCCTTGTAGCTCCTGTCAGGATTCTTTTCCAACGGGTCACCCTGTCCTATACTGTGTTCACGGGCATATTCTGCAACATAGTCCTCATATTGGAGGCTTATCGGATAATAACCGTTGCCCGGAGCTGAAACCTTGGATCCTTCAGGGATGAAATAGTTGTCCAGAACCATCTTGGATGCAGGATTATCCTTACCCAATACCTCAGCAAGACTGTAGCCCCAGCCGCTGTTCGGAGATTCGATGAATACGATGGCCACATCTGCATCCTTTGCGGAAGCCACAGGCTGGAAATACTTAGATGCAAGGGTCTCGGAAACCGGAGTAGTGAGCTGTTCAGGAGTCATGAAGCCGAAAAATGCGTTGCATGCAGGCTGAACCCTCTGAGGGATATAGACCTTGGTATTTGCAGCATCCTTCAA
>JBJFDE010000169.1:0-2143 GCA_051889855.1 Candidatus Cryptobacteroides sp.
TCGACTCCGCACTCTGTGCTTCGCTCGATATGACAGACTTTTTAGTCAGCCTCTTGTTGTTGTTCCTTAGAAGTTTACCTCTGGAATGGAGCCACAAAGAGGCTATACCTACTCGAATACGTCAGCGAACTGAACGGGACCTGTGAGAACATCCTTTTGCTTGAACACATACTTGCGCACTGGGCGGAACCACTCGGCATCGACATACGAGGTCTGGCCAGTCTGCGGATTAACGATGGGCAGAAATTTGAACGCTACACCCATACGTTGTACATTTCAATGATGCTGATGTCGCCCGAGGAGACCAGATCGCCAAAGGCTGTTTTGGCAGCCGTGAGCTGCATCTCAACTTTCTTGATAACTTTCTTGCTTTGAGCCAAGAGCTGAACCGGCAGAAGCAAGGCCATTGCAATGAGGAGTGCAAATGTTCTTTTGATATGTCTTACATGTGTTTATCGTCTATTCAATTCTTCCTTACGAACCTTGTGGATAATAGGCTATCGTCAGAAATCAGTAAGAATCCGAGAAAACACAGTCCTCTCATCATGGTCAAAACCAGCAAGATACGTCTCTGTCATCTTAATATTGGTATGCCCGAGACATTCAGAGATGAATCGGATATCCGCACCACCCTTATTAAGAACGGTAGCAAATGAGTGTCTCGCCGAATAAGTAGTGAACGGCGGAATCCCCAGGACCGTCGCAACTTCCTCAAGAGCCCGATTTGTGCGATATGTCACCTCCCTTACCACCCTGATAGCCTCCGATGGCGATTCATTTCCTTTCGCGAAAGGAAAAATCAGGATATCCGGATCCCCGTCGTCGCGATTTCCCCATTTGTGGATTATTTCCTTAAGTGCGGGCGAAAGAATTGCCCGGATTTCCCGCCCGCCGGAACGGCTGTGGCGGGTTTTCGACCGTATGAACCGGATTTCTCCATCGACAATGTTCCCATATCGGAGGAATATCATATCCATGAAGTTAATCCCATTGCACAGATAAGAAAACATCCACAAATCACGGTACATCTCCAAACGCTCATCGCCGCAAAAGCGGCTGATGGCCTCAATGCTTTTCTTATCCAAAGCCATCTTCCGCACCTTTGGCCTTGGCAATTCATACTGTCCCATGTTGAACGGATTGGCCTTAGCCTTTATCAGCCCTTTTTCGACGGCATCATTGACTATGCAACGGAGAGTTTTCATATATATATTCACACTCGTCTGATTCTTACCTGATGTGAACAGAAACTCCTGACACTTTTTCAGCCACCCGGGGGTCAAATCACAAAAGGGAATATTCTTGCCTGCGAATTTTTCAATATTCCTGAGAGTACCGCGAAATCTGTAATATGAATTGATTCTATTATCTTTCAGAAGAGACTCGATTCTTTCCTCAAACAAAGAGTTCAAATTGTCCGATGACTGGCCAAGACGAGCATCGAGGCCATAAAAACTGAATTCATCCAAATCAATGAGCTTCTCAACCTCAGTCCTTACCTTATTGAATGCATGTTCGATCTCGGCACATGTATTATTGAATTTCCTATCAATCCACAGCGACTCCCATTCCTGGGTGGAAAGATCAATCCCTGTGGGATAATACTTTTGCTTTCTTTTATAAATGATTTCAACCTTAACAGGATATTTCCCATTATTCTTGACTCTCCTGCGGTCTATGATAGTATAGACCGAAACATTTCCTTTTTTGAATTTATACATGGTAAATATAGTTTAGATGATAAAGACCTTTGACATAGATGCCTGATAACACCATCCTTGAGATATCATTTACATGCAATTTGCATATCGCCTATATATAATAAGGTATAGGCTGACTATAAAAGCTGTACAAGGTGAAATTGTCTGAATCTTTTGTCGAAAACTATTCCGATTGTCAAGAAAATAGATTAAATTTGAGGTTTGTAGGGATATGTATGTAAAATGAATGTAAATAATGAAATAAACGACTGCTAAAAACGAAAAAAAACTAAATAATTTTTGCCAATCAAAAAAAACTGATTACCTTTGTCTATCGCTATCGTCTTGCATAGGCGTGTAATGCGGTGGCGTGAAGAATAAATTAAAGATTTATTCCGGGGTGAAATAAATAAACAAACATAGTTTAACTTTTTAATCACTAT
>JBJFDE010000170.1:0-2143 GCA_051889855.1 Candidatus Cryptobacteroides sp.
CCGGTTTAAGGATATGGGTTATCCTCGCATTCAGATCCATAAAGCTATATCCAAGGTTCTGCTTCTCGCCATAAGCCTTGTTCATTGAATTCATAATCGCACAGGCAGGTGCAGAAATCACGTCTATCCAGGACCTACGCATAGCCAGATTGAACGAAGTCCTGTCCTTTATGATAGGACCCTCAAACTGTAATCGTCCATCCAGCAGACCGACACCGACAATTCCATGATACTCCTTGAAATCGCCATCCTTTGTTGCAACATCCACAACCGATGAAGTCCTTCCTCCATATCTGGCCGGGAAACCGCTCTTATAGAAGTCAATGCCTTCCACCACATCGGTATTGAATGAAGAGAATATACCTCCGAGATGGCATATCTGATACAGCGGAACTCCGTCAAGAAGGAACAGATTGTCACTTCCGTCACCTCCGTGAACATAGAGATTGGAAAGCATTTCAGTTCCGGAAGACACTCCTGAAAGTGTCTGAAGAGTCTTCAGCACATCGGGAGAACTGAATACGGCAAAGCCTCTCCTGAAAGCAGATCCGTCAATCTTTGTCAGGCCCGTCTGCGTGAAGTTGATGTTCCTGTCAATCGCCGATGTAACAGTAGCTGCCGTCAAAGTGTCTACAGGTATATCTTGAGCGATAGTGGAGTTGCAAATACTCACACAGATTGACAATAATGCTACATATTTAAATTTATATGACATGGTCACAATTTATGATTCTATATATTATGACGCAAAATGCAGAAAATAATACTATGTTTAACCTATCAGTATCCGAAATGGACACTGATAGGCTTAATCTTTTACATAGAATATAGAACTTCTCTGAAACACCAATTAAACTTGTTGGCAGTACTACCTACAGTTCCAGGATCGGTGTCATCGAAAATGATATCATTCGGATCTGAACTCAGGTCAAAGAAATTATCCTTAACATAGTAGCCATCCCACAAGCCTCGCCAGCCCCAATTGCAATGGAAGTAATTTCCCCATTCACCATCAACTACCCAAGCATGACCTGTTAAATCTGAACTGTTACCACCGTTCATAAACACAGGATAATCCTTTGCCAGACATTCACTCACTTTTGAGCGATCCTTCTTTACAAACCCTATGCGTTTATCTACATTTTTATAGCCATAGTTCTTCAAAGTCCTTACCACACCATCAGCAAGTCCCCAAGATCCATCATCGTCATATCTAATCTTAAGATTGTGATCTTTACCCAATTCTTTCAAAAATGCTGCGACCTGTATTTTTCCGTCAGCAGTTCCAGACGAATAGCGATTCCCCACCGGTGCTACAGTTTTCATCTCTGCCCAAGAGCAAGCGGTTGAATTGAACGTAGGGTTCTCAGGATATTCATTGTATGCCATTATCTGGGCACAAGCAATCGCAACACAACCTGCGGGACAATCATTTAATAGATCGTTGAAAGGCGTGTTCTGATGCCATTTGGTCTGTAGTATTGGTCCTGTAGGACTGCCCGAAGGTGTAGTCGCTTTAGTTGACACCTGGTTTGTTTGATCATAATAATCCATGACCATAGCCCTTGTCAACAGAGTAGGAACAAACAGCTCCTCCATATCCATAATATCAGAAGCACTTCTAGTTTCAAGTTGTCCAGAGAGATAAGCAAATGCCTGAGCGAAACTCTCATGATCAACTCGTCCGTCTTCTGTAAGACAATAAATTGAGTTGTTGAGTTTTCGATTTGCATCAAGAACAGCAAATCCCTCTTCATTTCCAAGATTTACCAGATAAGCAAGTGTATCTGGAATTTCTATGCCCCCTGCCTTTGTTTTTAATGTACGGGAACCAAAGGTAAAGACTTCAGCATCAGCAATACTTCGTGTCTTAGCTGCCTTGGTCACATTTGTGTAAGAAGACAGGAATTCCTCCAAATTAGCCATAGCTTCTTCCAAAGGAATTACTTCATTTACGGTTTGTTCTTCTTGAACTGAAATCGGTGATGCGTTATCTTTATTGCAAGCCATTAGGGCTGATAACGCAACAAAAATTGCAATAAAACTTTTTTTCATGTTTATCTAAGATTTTGTTCCCTACTCTTTTCTATAGGATTTTCAGGATACCTCCTCTTTGAGCTGCGCAACTCATTATATCATTTAG
>JBJFDE010000171.1:0-2131 GCA_051889855.1 Candidatus Cryptobacteroides sp.
ATGAAGGATGACAAGGGAAGGATGCATGAGGTCGTGAAACTTGTATATAAGGACCATGACACCGTATTCATTCCCGTTCATTCTCTTCATAAGATATCCCGTTATAAATCAAAGGATTCCGAGCCTCCTAAAATATATAAGCTCGGTTCGAAGGCCTGGCAGAATCTCAAATCAAGCACCAAGTCAAAAGTAAAGGACATTGCCAAGGATCTTATCCAGCTGTATGCAAAAAGGAAAAGTGTGTCCGGATTTGCCTTTTCGGCAGATACTTATTTGCAGCAGGAACTTGAGTCTTCGTTCATGTATGAGGATACACCGGACCAGGAAAAGGCTGTACAGGCTGTGAAAAGGGATATGGAGGACAGTTGTCCGATGGACAGGCTGGTTTGCGGCGACGTCGGATTCGGCAAGACCGAGGTGGCGATAAGGGCGGCGTTCAAGGCCGTTGCGGACAGTAAGCAGGTGGCTGTCCTTGTTCCTACGACCATCCTTGCTCTTCAGCACTATAATACATTCAAGTCCCGTCTGAAGGATTTTCCATGCAATGTGGATTTCGTGAGCCGTCTGCGCACGGCCAAAGAAATCTCCGACATCCAGAAAAGACTCAAGAGCGGTGCTCTGGACATTGTTATAGGCACTCATAAACTTATAGGCAAAGGATTCGAATTCAAGGACTTGGGACTGCTTATAATTGATGAGGAACAGAAGTTCGGAGTTGGTGCGAAAGAGAAAATCAGGCAGATGAAGGCTTCTGTCGATACCCTCACTCTGACTGCCACTCCTATCCCGAGAACATTGCAGTTTTCTCTCCTGGGAGCAAGGGATCTTTCCATCATCAGCACTCCCCCGCCCAACCGTATCCCTGTCCAGACTGAGATTATGCTGTTCGACAAGGATGAAATCAAGAAAATTCTTGATTATGAATTGAACAGGGGCGGACAGATATTCTTCGTTCATAACAGAGTGGAGGAGCTTCAGTCCATATTTGACATCCTGCAGAGACTCGTGCCTGATATGAGAATATGCATGGCTCATGGACAGATGGAGCCTAAAATGTTGGAAAATAAGATATTGGACTTTATGGCCGGAGATTATGACATGCTCCTTTGCACGACAATCATAGAAAATGGCCTTGATATTCCGAATGCCAATACCATAATAATAAACCAGGCTCAGAACATAGGTCTGAGCGACCTCCACCAGCTAAGAGGAAGGGTGGGCCGTTCGAACAAGAGATCGTTCTGTTATCTGATAGTTCCACCTCTTGTGTCAATAAGCGAGGATGCAAGACGCAGGCTGAAGGCGATTGAATCATTCTCAGACCTCGGAAGCGGATTCAACATTGCCATGCAGGACCTGGATATCAGGGGGGCAGGAAATCTTCTTGGTGCGGAACAGAGCGGATTCATTACTGACATGGGATTTGAGACATATCAGAAAATCCTCGCTGAGGCAATGGAAGAGCTTGGTGTTGAGACTGGTATCACATCGAGAAGGGAGGATGAGAAATTCGTATCCGACTGCACCATTGATACTGACCAGCTGGCCTTGATACCTGATTCATACATAGATATGACTGCTGAAAAGATCAGAATCTACAAGGAACTTGATTCTCTTTCTTCCGACAAGGAGATGGAATCCATGAAACATCGCCTTACCGACCGTTTCGGGACAATGCCGGAAGAAGTCCTGAGGCTGTTCGATATAGTCAAGGTGAGAAGGCTTGGGCAACAGCTTGGATTTGAGAAGATTATCATCAAGAACGGAGTGATGATAGCGTTTTTCATATCCAATCCCCTCTCCCAATATTACAGAAGCAACAGATTTTCAAAAATCCTTGAAAACGTAAGCATGCATCCTGCTCTGTTTGAATTGAAGCAGAATGACAACAAACTCAGAGTATTTTCTAAAAATGTGGACAGCATAAGCAAGGCATATTCAATTTTGAAAAAACTGCAATAATTGCTATTTTTGTGGGCTTCAAAAAGACGGAACGTGGCAAATCTTGTAATAGATATCGGAAATACAGCCCTGAAAGCAGCATGGGCGGATGGAATGACCATTGGCAAGACCTTCAGAACTACCGTCTGCCGAAACAGCTGCACGAACGTGTGGCGGAACTCACCTTCGA
>JBJFDE010000172.1:0-2131 GCA_051889855.1 Candidatus Cryptobacteroides sp.
GTCCGTCATCACAAATCCGCGAAATCCTAGCTCTTTTCTTATTATGTCTGTCAGAATCGGCCGGTTCATCGCATTGTGAAGTCCGTTCACAAGATTGTTGCCAGTCATAATGCCGAGACATCCTCCCTCACGAATCATCTTTTCCCAAGGATAGAGGTAGATTTCCCTCAATGTACGCTCGTCGATGATGCTGTTCGCAATGTGGCGGCAGAAATCCTGGTCGTTGCCGATGAAATGCTTAGCCGTTGCAATGACTCCGTTTTCCTGCAGATTCTTGATGAAGGCCGTCTCCATCACTGCCGTGAGATATGGATCTTCTCCCATATACTCGAAATTTCTTCCTCCGACCGACAGCCTCTGCATATTTGCTCCCGGTCCTAAAAGTACATCAACACCGAGGGCACGGCACTCCTGAGCCAGGGCAGAAGACATTTCTCCTGCCAATTCAGGATTCCATGTCGATGCCAACGGCAACATCCCTGGGAAAGAAGTGCTCTTTTCCTTTACAATGGCAGTCTGCAACCTTACCCCCTGGGAAGCATCAGCAGTGGAAACAGGACGAACACCGAGACGTTTCACTCCGGAAATCAAGAAACGGTTCCAGCCGCCTGTCATAGTCAGTTTCTCCTCAAAGGTCATCCTCCTGATCAGGTCAAGAGCCCGGTCGGCCGACGGAGCTGAAGGGTCTGCATAGATTGCACCCTCAACCACGTCCGGAGCCTTTGACAACGGCAGGAGAGTTTTCACATCGACATCCTTCATGCCTGGAGAATTTTTCGGCAAATCATTCCCAAAAGCCACGATGGATAGCCCTAATAACAACGTTAACAGTATTTTTTTCATATCATTATAATTTCTGAATTTCCTTCTCATCTTTTTCATTGTTGTTGAACTGTCGGGCATACAACTTTGGAGTCATCCCGAACAATTCCTTGAAGCACAACGAAAAATACGACCTGTGGCTGAATCCGACGGCGTACATTGCTTCCGTCACCGAGATGCCGCTCACTTTGAGCATCTGCGCAGCCTTCTTCAGACGGATTTCCCTCACAAATGAATTAATGTTCTGGCCTGTCAGTGACTTCACCTTTCTGTAGAAGCTTACATGGCTCATAGACATTCGGTCACACAGAAACGGAATATTCAGGTCCGGTTCTGCTATGTTTTCTTCAATCAAAGACACCAGTTTTGTGATGAACACGTCGTCAGGAGATTTTATCTCCGTTTGCGAAATGGAGAGTACATCTTTGTTAATTGCCTCCCTTAGATGTTGAATGTGCCCCAAAAGATTATCTATCCTTGTACACAGCACATGGATGTTGAATGGCTTTCCAATGTAGTCGTTTGCCCCAGCATCGAAGCCTTCGACCACCTGGTCCTCCGAGGAAACAGCAGTCAGGAGTATCACAGGAAGTGTCTTCCACAAATCATTTGCGCGGAGTCTACGACATAGGTCTGTACCACTCATCCTATCGTCCCCAAACATAACATCCGACACGACCAAATCCGGCATCAGGTTCTCCATCGCCGCTAGAGCATCCTCAGCATTTGAAAATGGCAGGATGTCATAATGCCGCCCCAGTTCCGAGACGAGATAGTTCCTCATATTCTCATCATCTTCGACAATGAGTACCGAATAAGGATGGTTCTTTTCCAGATGGACTGAGACCAACTCCGAAGCAGGGACTACGACATCGTGAAGTTCATGCACAATCGGCATATTGACGATGAATGTCGATCCGACATTCACCTTGCTGTAAACAGAGACAGTCCCTCCATGCAGTTCAACGAGATTCTTAACTATCATCAGACCAAGCCCGGTACCTCCGCTACCCAGACTCGAATAATTGTCCACTGAATAGAACCTTTCGAAGATATGAGGCAGGTCCTTTTCAGCTATACCCACGCCCGAATCTGCCACCATTATTTCCATTTCAAGGCTTTCTTTCCTCCGGAAACTTACCACAACCTGTCCGTTTTCCTTGGTAAACTTGATAGCGTTCGAGATAAGGTTCACGAATATTTTGTCAATCTTTTTCTTGTCATAGTCGCAGATAAGTGACTTCTCGGCCGAGTCGAAATCTATGAACACATTTTTCTTTGACGCCATATCCTCAAACGATGCTATGAT
>JBJFDE010000173.1:0-2129 GCA_051889855.1 Candidatus Cryptobacteroides sp.
GGCCGCATAGGTGAGCCTCCAAAATGAAGCAGGTTATTTTTTAACAATTACTTAAGATGCAACCTTGCCCTTTGGAGCTGCTTTTTTACTGCCTGCCTGGACTCGTCCATAATGCTTGAAATCTCTCGGACGGAGAACCCGTAAATGTAGAACAGCATTACGGCAGAGCGCTCTTTTTCAACCAGTGAATCCAGGGCTTGATATAAGTTCTGATACTCGAAAGACGCATCTGACTCACCTCCGTCAGGTTCGTCAGGGGCTGATTCCAGCGGAGACCTGTTCCGCACATGGTAAAGTTTCTGATGGTCAAGGAAGGTGTTGTATGCAATTTTCAGCAGCCATGTAGAAAATTTGAACATGCTTCTGTATCCGGAAGATGCCAGATAAGCCTTCATCAGACACTCCTGAGCCAGGTCGTCAGCCAGTGCCGGATTGCCGCAAAGCCCGAGCAGATACATTCTCAAATGTTTCTGCTCGGACCTTACATTGCTGATGAATTCTTCCCTGGTCATGTTATCTTTCAGAAGATTGTTTAAAGGTCTTCTTGCCTACAAAATAGCATATCAATGAAGGAATGCCCAAGGCAAGACAAACACCAGTGATGAAAATCAGGAATAATTTCCCCTGCATTGATGCAAGCTCTGCGACAGAAAGTATTCCGGTCAGCAGCAAGGCTATGATAATGAACAGGATACCCACCCAAAGCAGTGGCAGCAGTCTTGCATTCATATTCACAGGAGGCGTAAGCTTTCTGACCATCTCCTCCAGATTGCAGTGAGGATTTTCCTTCAGATAAGCCAGGGCGATTTCAGTCCTTTTCCTGGCCTCGAACATCTTTCTTCTTGACACCATCCATACTACAAATGCCGGCAGGAATACGCATATTCCCAAAACGGACACGATAATTACCCAAAGTTCACTGTTCATGGTCTATTACTTTTTTGATGAATACATCCGGATGATTTTTCTCCATGCAGAAGCCTTGTTGTCAAGGTTCAGAACTACATCCGGAACCAGGCTTCGGTCATCAGCATGTTCTTTGTCAGGCCTTTCAAAATACTTGGTGCAGACTGAACCCAGAACCCCTGTGTTCGGGAGGCGGAATGGAAGGACCTCACCGTAATGGGATGGAGAAAACGTTGATTCCGTGCCAATGATTGTGCCTATCTTGTTGTCCCGTGCCGTTGTGATGAGTATTCCGGCACTTGAAAATGTCCGTGGACCCTGAATGAATACTACTTTGCCTTGATAATACTCATGTATCGGAATTTGCATCTTTTTCTGTGGCATAGGATATAATTCATTGCAATGGCCTGCTTCCTCCCACACCTTCATCGCCTTTTCTGCCTTTGGGTTGTAAAGCGCAAGAAGAGGGGAGAATCGCATATATGTGTCAAGCATGCGTATCTCCGAAAGCGGACAAAGTCTGTCAAGAAGTTCATCGCAAAGTCTGCTGCTGCCTCCGTTATTGTACTGGACATCCACAATCAAGGTGGCAATTCCTTCTTTTTCCATTTCCGCAAACATCTCATCCAGCATCTTGTCAAACCGAGGCAGAGACTCATCCCGCAATGTCCTTGCATCGTTGCACTGGTTGAACTGCATGTAACAAACCGACTCCTTCCCTAAAATGCGATAACTGAAAAGTTGTCCGTTATTGTCGAGGGCACAAACACGTCCGGCTCTTTTCCTTCCGCCCTGTTCCTGCACTTCCTTCTTCGGATTCTTCTTACTCATAAACGATTCAGCATCAATTATATCTGTATGTTTGTCACGAACTTCAGGCATTGCAGCGCGAAGAAGCTCCACGAACATAGCATCCGATTCACAGACAGCACAATCTGCCAGCAGCCCATCCATTCTTGAAAACAGCTCGTCCCTTCGGTCAGCCTTGATATAATATGGATGTGTGCTTGCGAGCATATCCATAAACAACATGGCATCCTTCTGATACTTGTTCCCGTCAACATACCTCTGGTCATCAACAGCTTTGCCCAGCGGAACATCCTTGAACTGAGAGACATTCTGCCCGTGAGCGGGCAGCAAAATAAATAAAAACAGAGCAAACAATACCTTTTTCATACTATCAAAAATTTTTACATTTATAAAAATTTTGTGAGAGTATGATA
>JBJFDE010000174.1:0-7726 GCA_051889855.1 Candidatus Cryptobacteroides sp.
ATGAATTCCAGAGCCCTGTCCTCAAAATTGTTCTGTCGGACAAGCATTGCTGCAGACCAGATACTCGGTATTATGAACAGGATGATAAGGATGGTGGAAACAGTCTTCGTCCTCCTGCCAATTTTCTCGTCGCTGAACTTCAATGCGTTGAATTTCAAATACTTGACCATTGTATATGTGGCCAGCATAATGAAAAGGCAATTGATGATGAACAGATAGATGGCACCTGCGAAATAATGGAGGTTGCCGCTTGCCAGGCCGAAGCCGGCAGTACAGAGAGGAGGCATCAGGGCCGTTGCGATAGCCACTCCGGAGAACACGGTACCCTTGTCCTTGCGGCACTGTTCGAAGATGCCTGCGAATCCGCCGAAGAGAGCGATGAGCACATCGTAAATTGTCGGATTGGTCCTGGCCAGAAGCTCGGTCGGATTTGTAAGGCTCAAAGGAGTGATGAGAAAGTAGATGAATGAGGCAAGGAGACTGATGCCCATCATTATCAGAAGGTTCTTTCCTGCAGCCTTCATCAATTCGAAATCATTGATTCCAAGTCCCAGACCCAATCCGAATATAGGACCCATCAGAGGGGATATCAGCATCGCACCGATAATCACCGGAATTGAATTGACATTCAGTCCGACGGATGCAATGACAATGGCGATGGCAAGAATCCAGGCATTGGGACCGCGGAAATATATATTGCTGCGGATGGCTTTTTCAGCCGATTCGGTGTCAATGTGCTCGGAAATGTCAAGCACAGATTTCACCTTTTGTGTAAGGTCGTTCCAAAATGACATATCATTTGAGTTATAGAGTCCTCCAAAAGAAAGGACAGAGGTTAAAAATGGTTGCAAAAATAGCAAAATTTTGCAGGATTCTTCATATCTTCGCAAAGCTTGACGCGTCAGTTATATGATTGACGTAATTTTTTAACCACATGATTTGATTATGGAACAATACATCCTAGCCCTAGACCAGGGCACAAGTAGTTCAAGAGCAATCGTTTTCGATCACAAAGGAACACCTGTGAGCGTATCTCAGAAAGAGTTTACACAGTATTTTCCCCAGCCTGGCTGGGTGGAGCATAACCCTATGGAAATATGGTCTTCCGAAGCAGCCGTGATTGCCGAATGTATCAGTGCAATCGACATCAACGGAAAAAACATTGCAGCCATCGGCATCACCAACCAGAGGGAAACCACCATTGTATGGGATGCACAGACCGGAGCACCAGTTTACAATGCCATCGTCTGGCAGGACCGCAGGACATCCGAATATTGCGATAGCCTGAAAGCCAGGGGACTTACGGACTTCATCAGAGACAAGACAGGCCTTATTATAGATGCATATTTCAGTGCTACCAAGATCCGCTGGATTCTTGAAAACGTGCCTGGAGCAAGAGAAAAGGCGGAGGCAGGCAAACTCCGCTTCGGAACGGTTGACACCTGGCTCGTGTGGATGCTTACAAGAGGAGAGTCCCATGTGACTGACGTGAGCAATGCTTCAAGGACAATGTTGCTCAATATCAATACGTTGCAATGGGATAAGGATTTGCTGGAACTGTTCGGAATACCTGAGTCCATGATGCCGAAGGTATGCTCGTCGAGCGAGGTTTACGGTCACACCAAGACCACAATCTTTGCCCACCCGGTACCGATTGCCGGTATTGCAGGCGACCAGCAGGCAGCATTGTTCGGCCAGATGTGCACCGAACCGGGTTCAATCAAGAATACTTACGGTACCGGATGCTTCATGCTCATGAACAGCGGCTCAAGGCCGATAAAATCTTCAAACAATCTGCTTACAACCGTAGCCTGGAAAATCGGTGACCAGGTCAATTATGCATTGGAAGGCAGTATTTTCGTGGCCGGATCCGTAGTCCAGTGGCTTCGTGATTCGCTCGGCATCATCAAATCCTCTTCCGAGGTAGAAGCTCTTGCGACCAGCGTGCCGGACAATGCCGGAGTCTATTATGTACCGGCCCTCACCGGACTAGGTGCCCCTTATTGGGACCAGTATGCAAAGGGAACCATCACCGGCCTTACCCGTGGCGCCACCGCTGCCCATATCGCCCGTGCAGCCCTTGAAGGCATAGCTTTCCAGACCATGGATATTGTGAATGCAATGAAGAAGGATGCAGGCGTTGATTTGAAGGAACTGAAAGTTGACGGAGGTGCTTCGAGAAACAATTTCCTGATGCAGTTCCAGGCGGATGTACTTGGAGTCGATGTGATCCGTCCGAAAGTTACAGAAACCACAGCCCTTGGTGCAGCATATCTTGCCGGACTTGCAGTCGGATATTGGGAGAGTCTGGATGCTGTGAAGCAGCAGTGGCAGGTTGACAGCAAATTCTCGCCATCAATTTCACAGGACCAGCGTGCTCAACTGACCGAAGGATGGGCCGATGCCGTCGGAAGAACTTTGTCAGGTAAATGAGACTTATCTTGACACTTTTGTTAAATATATTGAATTATAAAGTTTTACGATATGACACTATTCATGAAATGCGTTTTCGAGTTTCTCGGAACATTGGTATTGATTCTTCTTGGAGACGGTGTGGTTGCCTCCAATCTCCTGAATAAATCCAAAGGCCAGGGTGGCGGATGGGTTGTAGTCACAATGGGATGGGGCTTTGCCGTGATGTGCGGAGTCTTCGTTGCCGGACCATATTCAGGAGCTCATCTGAATCCTGCGGTAAGCCTTGGTCTTGCAATCGGAGGTCATTTCCCTTGGTCTGACGTTCTTCCTTATATGGCAGCCCAGATGCTCGGTGGTTTTGCCGGTGCCATTCTGGTATATCTTTTCTATAAGGACCATTTCGATGCGACCAACGACGCTGATGCCAAACTCGGAATCTTCTGCACCATGCCTGCAATCGAGAACAAGGCACGCAACTTCTTCTGCGAGGTTGTAGGAACATGGCTCCTTGTCTATGTCATTCTTTTATTTGCACATGCAGAAAATGCACCTCAGGTCGGTATGGGAAGCATGGGAGCTTTTCCGGTGACACTTCTTATCATGGCCATCGGTATGTCCCTTGGAGGAGCTACCGGCTATGCCATCAATCCTGCCCGTGACCTTGCACCAAGGCTGGCACATTTCCTTCTTCCTATAAAAGGAAAACGTGACAGTGGCTGGGGATACAGCTGGGTGCCTGTTGCCGGTCCTCTCTGTGGTGCCGCACTTGCAGCATTGACACATCTTCTTATATATTGATATGGTAAAGATATATTGTAAAAATTCAGATACGACACTTTCTTTCCAGGAGGGAACCACCCTCCTGGAAATGATTGATTCCTTTGACTTCGAACGCCCCTATCCCATATTGTCGGCAAAAGTGAACAATGTTTGCCAGGGCTTGAAATACAGGGCGTTCAACAACCGTGACGTTGAATTTCAGGATTATACAACTTATTCAGGGAGAAGCGTTTACTGCAGGTCTCTATGCTTCCTTATGTGCAAGGCTGCAAAGGATGTATTTCCCGGATGCGGCATAGTGATACGCAGACCGATTTCAAAGGGATTCTACTGCTCCATCACCAAGAACGACGGAACGCAGTTCACCGAGTCTGACCTCAAGCTTGTCACTGACAGGATGACTGCGCTTGTCGAGGCCGACATACCTTTCCGCAGACACGAAGTCAGACTTCAGGAAGCCATTGAGCTTTTTGCCTCTCTGGGCTATATGGACAAGGTAAAGCTCCTTCAGACATCGTCTGATGTGTATGTCAATTATTATACTCTTGAGGATACACCTGATTATTACTATGATGCACTTGTATCAAGTACAGGCTATCTGAAAGTATGGGCCCTGACGATGTACAAGGGAGGCCTCCTGCTCAGAGTTCCTGACAGGCATCATCCGGAGCAGCTTGCTCCTTTCATGGAACAGCCAAAGACATTTGACGTGTTTGCAGAAAACCTCAGATGGAACAAAATCATGGGGCTTGACAATGCCTCCGACGTCAATCTTGCGTGCAGAAGGGGCGAAGCTCCCGATCTGATAAAAGTCGCCGAGGCCCTCCAGGAAAAGAAAATCGTGCAGATTGCCGAAGAAATCGAAAGACGGGTCAACAAAAAGGATAATCCTGTCAAGCTCGTACTCATCACAGGACCGAGCAGCAGCGGCAAGTCCACTTTCTGCAAAAGGCTCAGCATCCAGCTGAAAGCATGCGGAATAAAACCTATATCATTCTCAACGGATGACTATTTCGTCAACAGGCTTGATACTCCTTTGCTCCCTGACGGCTCCTTTGATTTTGACAATTTCGAAACCGTGGACCATGATTATCTCCAGAACGATATTATCCGTCTGCTCAAGGGAGAAACAGTGGAAGTGCCTGAATATAACTTTGTTACAGGCCTGAGAGAATTCAATGGGAAGAAATTGAAACTGGAAGAAGGAACTGTCCTGCTGGTTGAAGGCATCCATGCCCTGAATCCTCGTCTTACCGACAAGATCAGCGACAGTGCCAAATACAGGATATTCATCAACACCATCACCAGTATATCCCTGGACAACCACAACTGCATTCCAACGAGCGACAACCGTCTCCTTCGCAGGATACTCCGCGACTTCAACAAAGGAGCATTCTCGGCAAGGGAATCCATCGCCAACTGGCCGAACGTCCGTAGGGCGGAGGTCAAATGGATTTATCCATATCAGGAAAATGCAGATGTGCTTTTCAACTCGACCTACATCGTTGAATTTCCGGTGATCAGACCTTATGCCGAGCGCATATTGATGACCGTGCCGAAGAACTGCCCGGAATATTCCGAGGTACATCGCCTCATGAAATTCCTGAGCTATTTTGTACCGGTTTCTGACAAGGAAGTTCCGGCGACATCCCTGATCCGTGGCTTTATCGGAGGAGGAAACCTCTGATACTAATAATTTAGCGTATGAAATTGATTTACAATATTTTGATAGCTGCAATCCTGACTCTTGGCCTGTCATTGGAAGCATCTGCAGCAGACATTGATTATTCATCTCTTCCATCTGTCGTGTTCGTGGGAGGACAGGCTCAGCATGTCCAGGGAATAGCCTATGACGCAGACAGAGATTGCATGTATATGTCCTTCACCAGCAGATTCGTGAAGGTGGACATGCAGGGAAATATCCTTGCTTCCATCGACCGGATTCAGGGCCATCTGGGAGCCATGACATTCAACCCTCAGGACCGCAAGGTCTATGCTTCTTTGGAATGCAAGGACGACGAGATAGGGCAGGGAATTGCCAAAGTTTTGGATGTCAAGACTATATCACGTGCGGATTCAAAATTCTACATTGCCATAATTGATGTGGACAAACTTGACTCGGTCGGAGTGGATCCTGAAGGCAACCCGGTTTTGAGGACAGTGTGCATAAGAAAGGCTGTGGAGGATTATGCTTTTGCAGGTGAAGACAAAACCGGAAAATATGAACACAGATATGGCTGCTCAGGCATCGATGGCGTTGCCATTGCTCCGGAAATCGCTCCATTGAAGGCTTCAACATATTCCGGCCGCAGAGCCGATGTCCAAAGAAAATTGTACCTTTACGTCGGATATGGCATCTATGGAGATACGAACAGGACCGATAACGATTATCAGGTGGTGCAACGATATGACCTTGAGACACTTAACAGATATGCACAGCCAGTAGTGTTCGGACAGACCCATTCGAGCGGTCCTGACAAGCCTTCACAGGAATATTTCATCTTTACGGGAAACACCAATTATGGCATCCAGAACATGGCATATGATGAATATACGGATTGCATGTACATGGCTGTTTACAAAGGGAAAAAGGAATGTTATCCGAATTACAGGCTCTTTGCATTCAGTATCAACCAGAAGCCTTTCAAAGCTCGTTTGAGTGGAGGACGTGATGCCCGCAAGCATTTGCAACTCAAGCTTGTTGAACCAATGGAGCCGGGGTTTGTTTCTCCGATGAAGGATGAGGCCACCGGCATCACCGGATGGAATTTCAAATGGGGATCGACCGGCCTTTGCCCTATCGGGGGCGGCTGGTGGTATATCAGCGAGAATGCCCGTGACAAGAAGACAGGAGAAGAATCCTGCACTGCCCGTCTTTATAAATGGACCGGAAAGAATGACGGACCGTTCCATTCTGCGACTAAATGATTGAAACAGAGAAATATAAACTTATATGAAAACTTTCAGCCCCCTTTGCATGGCTGCTGCCATCGCTGCTTTGGCTTCATGCGCTAAAGCTCCTTCCATCACGGAATATGAAGGATTCAACCTCATACATCAGGATGGCCCCGTTCTGGGTTATTCCCCGAAATCGGGAGTAGGTATCATTTACGAAGGGAAACATGCCTTCAAGGACCTGAACCGAAATGGCAAACTCGATGTTTATGAAGACTGGAGATGCGATATCGAAGACAGGATTGATGACCTGGCAAGCCAGCTTTCAAAAGAGGAAATTGCCGGTCTTATGCTATACAGTTCGCATCAGAATATCCCAGCCCAGGGAACTTACGGAGCCAGCACATATAACGGCAAACCATACGCGGAAAGCGGAGCAAATCCATGGGATTTGTCCGATTCGCAGAAGAAGTTCCTCGCTGAGGATAACCTTCGCCATGTACTTGTAGTTCAGGTTGAAAGTCCGGAGGTGGCAGCAAAATGGAACAATGTCTCCCAGGCTTTCGTAGAGGGGCTCGGGCACGGTATCCCGAACAACAATTCCAGTGACCCTCGCAACGGAGTCAGCGGTGAAGTGGAATTCAACGCCGGAAACGGCGGAACCATCTCATTGTGGCCAAGCGAGATTGGAATGGGTGCAACATTCGATCCTGAACTGATGAGGGAATATGGCCAGATAGCATCGGCTGAATATCGTGCCCTTGGATTTGCCACCTGCCTTTCTCCTCAGGTCGATCTCTGTACTGAACCGCGCTGGATGCGTTTCTTCGGCACTTATGGTGAAGATCCGAAACTTGTAACTGATATGGCAGAGGCTTATTGCGACGGTTTCCAGACTTCCTATGGTGATGATGCCCTTTATGGCGCATGGGGAATGAAGAGCGTGAATGCTATGGCAAAGCACTGGCCGGGAGGCGGAACAGGCGAAGCCGGACGAGATGCCCATTTCGGACGTGGAAAATTTGCCGTTTATCCGGGCAATAACTACCAGATGCACAAGATACCGTTCATCGAGGGAGCATTCAAGCTGAAGAACGGAACTGGAAAGGCTGCTGCAATCATGCCTTATTATACTATTTCTCTTGGCCAGTCATCGGAAGAAGTTGCAAACAACTACAATTATGAGATTATCACCAATCAGCTCCGTGAGCAGGCCGGCTATGACGGAGTCGTTTGCACTGACTGGGGAGTGACAGCTGACATCGTTCACCCGGGCATCCACAGTGGCAAGCCTTATGGCCTTGAAGACAAGTCTGTTGCAGAGCGTCATCTTGCAGTTCTGCGTGCAGGCGTTGACCAGTTTGGTGGAAACAATGACAAAGTTCCTGTACTTGAAGCATTTGAGCTCATGATTCAGCAGGATGGAGAAGAAAAGGCAATGGAGAGGATAAGACTTTCTGCAAAACGCCTTCTCCGCAATATATTCCGTACCGGATTATTTGAGAACCCGTACCTCATTCCTGAAGAAAGTGCCAGGATTGTAGGATGTCCTGAATTTATGGAGAAGGGTTATCAGGCTCAGGTGAAAAGTGTCGTAATGCTCAAGCATCATGACAATCTCCTTCCGTTGAAGGAT
>JBJFDE010000175.1:0-7679 GCA_051889855.1 Candidatus Cryptobacteroides sp.
ACCATCCACCTCAATCCGCCTTTTCATAAAGAAATATGCGCTTGATAACGGATTGACTTTCTTCAACATACGTGAACATCTCGGTTTTCTGAGGAACATGTTTGTCCGCACCACCGAAAAAGGAGAAGTGATGCTGATCATATGCTTCTATCATGAGGATAAGCCGGCACGAGAGGCCCTGCTTGACGCGGTTGCAAGACAATTCCCCCAGATTGTTTCCCTCTACTATGTAATCAACGGCAAGGCAAATGACTCGATTGCCGACCAGGAATGTATCCTGTACAAGGGAGACGAAGCAATATATGAGACCATGGAAAACCTTCGTTTCAAGATAGGCCCGAAATCATTCTACCAGACCAACTCTCCACAGGCATATAAGCTTTACTCTGTGGCGAGGGACTTCGCTGCCCTTACCGGAAATGAAGTCGTATATGACCTTTACACAGGTACAGGTACGATTGCCCAGTTCGTATCAGGCAAGGCATCTAAAGTGTTCGGAATCGAATATGTGCCTGAAGCCATTGCAGATGCACGCATAAATGCCGAGGCTAACGGAATTAGCAATTGCGATTTTTTCGCAGGAGATATGAAAGACATTCTTACAGACAGTTTCGTGGAGCAACATGGCAGACCTGATGTGGTTATTCTTGATCCTCCAAGAGCCGGGATCCACCCGGATGTCGCACAAGTTATCCTGAATGCTGCCCCTGAAAGGATGGTTTATGTCAGTTGCAATCCTGCATCACAGGCCCGTGACCTTGAAATTCTTTGCAAGGATTACCGCATAACAGCAGTCCAGCCCGTTGATATGTTCCCTCACACCCATCATGTTGAAAATGTGGTCGCTCTGGAGAGAATAAATAAAAATTTGTAACTTTGCGGTTCATCGCGAAAAAAAACTGATTGATGGCAATACAATTCTTAATACTTGCAGCCGGACTTCTGCTCATCCTGATGGGTGCCAACTATTTGGTCGAAGGCTCGTCCGGCATAGCAAGAAAGTTCGGCATCAGCGAATTCGTCATAGGACTGACCATTGTGGGAATCGGCACATCGGCTCCTGAAATGGTTGTCAGTTTCATTTCCTCACTCAATGGAAATGCTGATATGGCGATTGGCAACATCGTCGGCTCGAACATTTTCAACACCATGCTGATTCTTGGCACGACGGCCCTGATTTCCCCTCTGATCATCACCAAAAGCAACAAAAAACGTGATATCCCGATGAACATCATCGTCACTGCCCTGCTTGTTTTTCTTGGCATGAAGGGAAGTATATTCGGGTTTGGAGACAATTCCCTGACAAGAGTGGATGGTGCTGTGCTGCTGCTGCTTTTCGCGTGGTATCTATATTCATCCTTCAAGTACAGTTCAAAGACTGACGATGAGCAGGAAAATGTCACAGAAAAGCCTGTCTGGCTTTCTTCCATAATGATATTGGGTGGCCTTGCAGCATTGATTTTCGGTGGACGTATCTTTGTGTCATCTGCTACGGAACTTGCACGTATCTTCGGAGTTTCCGACAAATTCATCGCCATCACCATCATGGCCGGCGGCACATCCATGCCTGAACTTGCGACATGCGTGGTCGCTGCACTGAAAGGCAAAGGACAACTGGCTCTTGGAAACATCCTCGGATCCAATATTTCCAACATACTGCTTATCCTTGGAGGCTCTGCACTTATCAATCCCCTGTCCTTCAAGGGAATGACAATGGTTGACCTGGGCGTATTGCTGGGATCGTCCCTGTTCATCCTCCTTTCTGCATATATGTTCAGGAAGAACAAACTTGACCGCATTGAAGGAGGCATTCTGCTCATTGCAGAGATTGCCTATATGTGGTACCTAATCGCTAATTTATAATTAAAGCCTTAAACCATGACATTTAAACCGACAGTTTATTCAATCAAAAGTGTCGCTACAGGCAGACTCTTTGATGACCAAGGCTGGACTCTGGCAGACAATGAACACCCGTCTCCAAGTCTTGTCAGGGCAGAATATCAGAACAGGAAATTCACACCGAGAGAAGACCTTGAGGGTTTTTACAGATATGCTGAATGGCTCCCGATCAGACGTACTCTGGCTGGTTCTTGTGCCCCAGTCACATATAAATCAGAAAAGCTTGCAGAGCACCTCGGATTGGAAAACCTGTATATCACATTCTCAGGATATTGGCCTGAAAAAGGCGCATTCATGAAAACTTGCTCATTCAAGGAAACTGAAGCATATTCCGTATGTGCAAGGCTTCCGGAAAACAATGACAAGGTGATGGTTGTAGCTTCTGCCGGCAACACTGCCAGGGCTTTTGCAAAAGTATGCTCAGACAACAAGATTCCTGTGCTGATTACCATACCGTATGACAATCTGAGTGCCCTTTGGTTCACTGAAGAACTGGACGATTGTGTGAAAATCATCGCCTCCCCTGCCGGTTCCGACTATTTCGATGCCATTGCACTCTCCGACATAGCATGCAAGAGTCCTATGTTCTTCGCTGAGGGCGGAGCCAAGAATATCGCCCGCAGGGACGGTATGGGAACCACCGTCCTTTCCGCCGTAGAGAAAATCGGACGTATTCCGGATGCTTATTTCCAGGGAATCGGCTCAGGCACAGGCACAATCGCTGTCTGGGAGAACAACCTCAGGTTGATTGAAGACGGCAGGTTCGGCTCACATAAGATGAAACTCTACCCTTCACAGAATGATCCGTTTACCATCATGTATGACTCCTGGAAGGCTTCTTCACGTGAACTTGTTCCTTTCCCTGCAGAACAGGCACGCCATGCCGCTTCAGTGATTGACGCAAAGGTGCTCTCCAACAGGAAACCTCCTTATTCTCTGACCGGTGGTCTGTTTGATGCGATGACTGACGCCGGAGGTGACATATACAAGGTCACAAATGCAGAGCTTCGTCAATGGCAGAAAACATTCCTGGAACTGGAAGGTATTGACATTTATTCAGCTGCGGCTGTGGCCGTAGCCTCACTGGCAATGGCTGTGGAAGACGGAACTGTATCAAAAGATGATGTAATTATGCTGAATATTACAGGCGGTGGCGAAAAACTTGCATGGAACCATCATACAATCCATCATGCAAAACCATGCCTCGTCCTGGACCCTGCTGATGATCCGGCAGAAATAATAAGACAGGTGGAGGCTTTATTCAACTGATACCATGTCAATATTACAGACACATCTTGCAGATACATTGGCCAAGGCGGTCAGACATCATCCTGACAGTCTTAATTCAGTACAGTCGGAGATTGTATCCGTTGCTGAAAAAATAGCAAACACACCGACGGATGAACTGATCGGTGAACTGATTTCAGATACCATAGCCTTTGGAATCAAGGTTCTGGTAGCCATACTCATTTACCTTGTAGGAGCTTGGCTGATAAGAAGGGTGAAAAAGATATTGGCGAAGATTTTCGACCGCCGCAAGACTGAGGCTGCCATTGCTTCTTTCGTTCAGAGCATTGTAAGCATCACCCTGACCATCATCCTGATTATCGTCACGGTAGGAGCACTGGGCGTGGATACGACCTCGTTTGCAGCCTTGCTTGCCGGCGGAGGTATGGCAATCGGTATGGCTTTGAACGGTACCGTGCAGAATTTTGCAGGAGGCATCATGATTCTGGTCTTCCGTCCATTCAAGTCGGGAGATTTCATAGAAGCCCAAGGATTCCAGGGCACTGTGACAGAAGTGACCATTGTCAGCACCAAACTGCTTACAGTCGACAACAAGAGCATAATCATTCCGAACGGAGCCTTGTCCAACGGCACGATCAACAATTTCTCGCAGAACAAATTCAGACGCGTTGACTGGCTGGTGGATGTGGAATACGGAACTGACTCCGGGAAGACAAAAAACCTGCTTATGGCACTCATGCAGGCTGACAAAAGGATTCTCTCAGCTGCAGAAGGAGTTCCTGCAGATCCGTTCGTAGGACTTAACGAATTGAGAGACAGCAGCGTGCAATTTGTAATGAAGGCATGGGTCAAATCATCTGACTACTGGGACGTAAGATATGACATGAACGAGAAGATATATACGACTCTTCCTGAAAACGATATCAAATTCCCGTTCCCTCAGCTGGATGTCACCATCAAGAACAACTAAAAAAGGCTTGCACATCAGTGCAAGCCTTTTTATTGCAGGATGCCTCCGGTCGTCTTATAGCAGAATGCCCCCTGTCGTTCTCTCCTTTTCAAGGAGTTCCTTGGTGCATACCGGGTTCGCATAAATATCGAGGAAGATGCGCCTGAGGTCTTCACGATTGATTTCAGGCTCAACTGTGTCAAGCTGTTTGCTCATATAATTTACAAATCCTTCCATATCTTCAGGAGAATACTTCTCCGAATATTTGAATGACTTGTTGACAAGGTCGTATGCAATGTAATTGTTCTTCCAAAGCTTGTATCCTTCTATGACTCTTACGTCAACGGCATGTCTGATAAGCTGATATCTGTCGTTCTTGTCACATTTTGCAGCTGCTGCAATTTCTTCTGATGTGAGCGGTTTTCCGATATTCAGGTGAATATTTCCCTTTTGCTGCTTGATGCCGGTGAGGATGCTGTTCAAGTCTTCATTCTTCGCCTTGACATATTTGTGTTTTCTTGAAATGACAAGCTCCCTTGCTTTCAGTATATCACATGGCTCATACTCATAGGAAATACTCATCGGGATGATGTTCAGCTCCTCAAAATTATGCTGGAAGTCGGATGTTCCGCTCATATCAAGCATTTTCAGAAGTCCCTGCTCGGTTACATCATATCCGTTCTTTGTCCTTCCCTGTCTCTGGGCAAGCCAGATTGAACTTCTCTGCTCAGTGATATTCAATCTTATATACCTCGAAAGAAGCTGCGATGAGAGATATAATTCCCTTGCCGTGATTCCTCTCATTACCTTGATCATCCTGTTGGAGCGGATCATGTATTCGATGGTCTTGCTGGTGATAAGGTTGTCTCCTACCGCTATTTCTGTCATAGGTATGCCGTTTCTCCAGAGCACCAGCTGAGTAATGGCCGGGTCGAGAATGATGTCTCTGTGGTTCGAAAGAGCAAGGAATTTCTTGGATGGATCGATATTAGAGATTCCGTCATAGGAGAAATTGCGTGCAGTATGAGCAAGTACCCATTCCACAACCTTTGACATGACAAGTATTTGATACTCATCAATTGTCTTGATGCTTTTAAGGATGTTTTTCAGGAAGTCTTCCGGCTGGTCGGGAAAAAAGTATTTTGATACTTCCGTCACGACAGGATAGTCTGCGAGAATGCTCAGCGCCTGTGCCGCTTCGGCATCTGTATAAGGGCTGATGCTCTCAAATTCAGATAAATCTACCATAATAATTCAGGTTCAAGTTGTAGTTTATCCTGCAAATGTAGAAAAACGATATGAATATTGCAACTATGCCCTTCGGAAGAGCAATGAACTGTCTCCATAACTGAGGAATCTGAAATCATTTGCAAGGGCGAAGTCATATATAGTCTGCCAGTCACCTCCGACAAATGCGGAGATAAGCAAAAGCAATGTGCTCTGAGGCTGATGGAAATTGGTCACGAGCATATCAACTATCCTGAACTTGAACCCAGGTACTATGATAATGCGGGTGCCCACCTTCAGTTCATTAAGGTTGTTGGCTTTCAAATATGATGCAATGGCCTGGAGTGATTCCTCAATCGACCATGGGTAATCCCTTGAATATGGTTCCCATTGTCCGACATCGGAGGGTTGTCCATCTTCGAGGCATTTCACACCTATATAATAAAGGGATTCCAAAGTTCTTACCGAAGTCGTTCCGACGGCAATGACAGGCCTGTCACGCCTGAGCAGTTTTTCAATCAGAGACAGAGTCACTACTATAGGCTCCCTGTGCATGGTATGCTCACTTACAAGTGAACTTTTGACGGGAAGGAATGTGCCGGCTCCCACATGCAGGCAGACGGTCTCTTCATCAATGCCACGGAGTTTAATTTCTTCCAGAACCTTATCGGTAAAGTGAAGTCCGGCAGTAGGAGCTGCTACAGAACCTCTGAAACGGGCGTAAAGAGTCTGGTATCTTTCATTGTCAATAGATTCGGTATCCCTGTTAAGGTATGGTGGAATCGGTATGCTGCCACAACATTCCAGAACTTTGGAAAATGGACTGCCGTCCTTCCAGGAGAATTCTACAATCGATGTTTCTCCCATGCGCTCAATCAGATTTGCATGAAGGTCCATTGAAGATACATCAGGGTCCGATTCAGGATTATAGAGGGAAAGGGTATCTCCTTTCCAACGTTTTACATTTCCCACGATGCAATGCCAGCGGCATGAACCGACTGTTTCGAACATCGTGACATATTCGTTGGGCTGGACAGGTTCAAGACAGAAGATTTCAATATGGGCACCGCTCTGGCGCTGGAAATGCAGTCTGGCCGGGACGACCTTGGTGTCATTGAATATCATAAGTGAATTTTCCGGGAGATATCTCGGAATCTCTGAAAAAACACTGCTGCTTACATTTCCATCCCTATAGAGAAGCAGTTTGGAGGAAGACCTGTCAGGCAATGGGTACTTGGCAATTCTCTCATCAGGGAGATTGTAAGTGTAGTCATCAATATGAATATCAGGTATCATAGCTGGTTTACAAATGTATCTGAGAATCGCGTATTAGTGCGACTCACAACTTATGACCGCAAAAATACTAAAATTTACGGGTATTTGGAAATCTGGCTCTTTCTCCATATAAAGTTACACATGTAACATTACAAATGGAATAACTCTGATAACATTTGTTTATTTCAATAACAAATCAAGTAAATTTGTGACCTTCTTGAAAGGCGTTTACATATTTGATATAAGAAAATCTTATACTATATTAATAGCTCATTTAATATATTGAAAATCTGATATTTGTATCATTTATTTGAATATAAATTTCATGTAATTTCTGTAAAAAAATCATACCATCAAGGGTTATTCTTCCATTTTATGTGAAATATTATTGTAATTTCCAATATAATAACTTATAAATCTGTATTTTATATCTGTTACATAAAGTATTGATTTAATATATTTCAGACCTCTGCACTACCCTATTCACACCTGTAACCATCAAATTTGTCTTTGAATTCCCCTATTTTTTATCTACATTTGTAACATCAATGTAAACAATGATGAACACCCGTCTCAAGCAGTTCATGGCTGCAGAAAATATTACTCAAGCTCAGTTGGCAGACTCCCTGAAGGTAGTGCGTGCCAGCGTGTCCCATATTCTCTCAGGAAGAAACAATCCAAGCTGCGAGTTCATCAAGGCTCTCATGAGCACATATCCCAACCTGAACATTGAATGGCTCATGCTCGGCAAAGGCAAAATGTATAAGAAGGAAAAGTCCGATGATTCCCTGTTCCTCTATGACGAGGCTGACAATCAGGATTCCGGCACATTATCGCAGTCTGCAGCACAGGAGCTTCCGAATATCGAATCCACGATTGACTTCACTTCTTTAGGTGAAACCATGCAAGTACCTGTAAATAAGAGGAAAGTGATCAAAGTAACCATACTTTTCGATGATGGAACATATCAGGTACGGCTGTCAGAAAATGGAAACAGAAAAGTGACATATGAGTGGTCATTCGCAATTGATCCACAGAATATGCTCGATATGATCTGTCTGCAGTTTGAAAAAGATCAGCC
>JBJFDE010000176.1:0-2115 GCA_051889855.1 Candidatus Cryptobacteroides sp.
TACATAAACCCCATCTTCACGCCTATAGGCATATGTCCCTATTCCGACCAATACCATCATAAACGATGGAGCTTTCATTCGTTTCGTGTCAATTTTGCCAGACAACTTCAATAGTGCCTGTACACCTTCTTCAATCAATATATCACCGCCTAGTTTCACTTCTACTAATCCATATCGACCATCACGCAAGTGCACAACAGCATCACACTCCAATCCGTTTTTGTCTCGGAAATGATATACCTTTCCGTTAAGGGCCTCAGCATATACTCTTAAATCACGCACCGCCAGTGTTTCAAATAATAACCCAAATGTATTCAAATCATTTACAAGATCATTAGGACCGATGCCCAATGCCGCGGTGGCAATAGATGGGTCTGTGAAATATCTGGTGTCGCTTGTCCGAATAGCTGTCTTACTGCGAAGGTTCGGATTCCAAGCCTCGCAATCTTCTATCACAAAGATTTCTTTCAATGCTTTGATATACGAGGAGATAGTATCCTCTGATAATGAATCGGATTCATTTGCTTCCAAGTCCGCACGAATTGTCCCAAGCGAAGCCTGACTTCCCTGATTCCTTGCCAATGAGCGCAAAAGACGATGTACTCGGACAGGGTCACGTTCCACACCGTCAACATTTGAGACATCGCGCTTCTCCACAGCCTCAATATAATCAAAGGCTTGGTCCAGAGCAACCTCTCGGTCCATATCAATAGATAGAGGCCATCCTCCACGGCAAACGAGGAATGCCAATTGTTCGATATTAGATCTATTTACCCCGCCAACTTGATCAGGGGAAGCAAAAAGCTCACCAAGTGAGACTTCGCCAGTCGATTCTTGAGACTCCCAGAGACTCATTGGACGCATTCTCAGCCATCCGATACGTCCGGTCCCGGAATGAATAACTTTACTCATATCTGCCGGAACAGATGAACCAGTCAAAATAAATTGCCCTAATGGACCATGGTCGGATTCAAAACGCACACTGTCCCACAATTGTGGAGTAATCTGCCACTCATCTATAAGACGAGGCTTTTCCCCCCTCAATAATAGCTTAGGGTTCAGTGATGCCATTCTGATGTTCTGCTCCACCATTCCTGTCTCCGACATATAGAGTATGCTCTTGGCAATCTGTTCTGCCGTTGTTGTCTTTCCACACCACTTTGCCCCTTCTATGAGCACAGCTCCCTTTCCGGCCAATTTGCGCAGTAGGAGGCCGTCAGCTATCCTGTTTCTATAGACTTTTTCCATGTGACACCTTTGTTTTGCTGTACAAAGATACATAATTTCTTGATGGCTCGTCCAAATGGCTAAATATTATTCCTCCATTTGGCCAAAATTCATTCTCCCATTTGGCCAAAATTTATTCCTCCATTTGGCCAAAATTCGAATTCAGTCAGCGACTGTATTATTTTGTTGAGTGCACGGTGACTATACCGTTTCTTTTGACGAATTTCACTGGGGATATGCTTGCGAGATCATCAAGTACTTCATCAATATCTGCACCTTTTTGAGTTTTGAGAGAGTAAGAACACTTTTTGACTGCGGTATCTGCAATTTCAAAATCGATATCGTAATATCTGCTAAGTGTCTGCAATACTCTTTCAAGAGGTGTATCGTTGAATACTAATATGTTTTCAGTCCACAGAGAACTGATGTTGGAATTCTTTAATTGAGATATGGAAACATCACCTGTAGCCTTGTTATATGACAGACATTCATCAGGTTTCATGCTGTAGATTTTTTCTTCATTGTGGAATTCCACGAGGCCTGACATAAGGGTTATGTCTATTGTAGGATTGTCATCATAGGAATTGATATTGAATGTCGTTCCAAGTACCTTGACTGAAGAATTATCAGATAGGCTTACTATAAAAGGACGCCTCTTGTTTTGCGACACTTTGAAAAGTGCTTCACCTTCAAGGGAAACCTTCCTTTGGGCAATGCCAAATCGACGAGGATATGTAAGTGCCGACTCCCCATTCAAAATTACGGAAGAACCATCTTGGAATATTACTTCCTTCTGTTGACCACGGCTAGTGACGATGGTTTCTTCTCCGGAATCAGCAGTCAATGCCCCACCTATTCTGCTATCGACATTCAGCCACAGAGCAGTAA
>JBJFDE010000177.1:0-2111 GCA_051889855.1 Candidatus Cryptobacteroides sp.
TGAGGACGGAGATATAGAAAGAGCCTATGCCTACATCATGAGGTCAGTGAATGATGCTGTCCGGGCCAATGCCCAGAATTGCAAGGAAAACGTCTATAATCTTATGCCTATCATCGCCGGAGCATATGATTCGCTCATTACCAACAGCAATCGGCAGATGAAATATTCCCTGATGATTATGGGAATCATGCTTGTTGCCGTGGTATTTCTGATACTGGTTGTGACGAATGAAAAGAAGAAAGTTGATCTGGCCGAGAAACTTACAAGGGAAAGCAACGAACAGCTCAAAGTCCTGAATGATGAGTTAAGGAAGTCAAACTTGCTTCTGAGAGAATCGAACCAGATCAAGGATTCATATCTCGGGCATTATCTGAACATGTGCTCGGATTATATTGATGGACTGGACAGATATCGGTCTTCAATCAGGAAAATTGCCAAGGAAGAAGGAGTGCAGTCACTTCTGAATGCTCTGAAATCGAAAGCATTCATGGAACAGGAACTTGAAGGATTCTATGCACAGTTCGATGAAACTTTTCTCGAACTGTTCCCGGATTTCATTCCGCAATTGAATGAATTGCTTCAGGAAGACAAGCAGGTGAAGATATCCATCATGGATAAAAGCCTTACTACAGAGCTCAGGACACTTGCCCTGATCAGGCTTGGAGTGAACGATTCAGTTCGTATCGCACACTTCCTCAGAAGGTCTGTTTCGACCATTTACAACTACCGAGTAAAGATGAAAAATTCGGCCAAAGGTGATAGGGACGAGTTCGAAAAGGCGCTTATGAACATCGGAAAACGTGCCTGAACAACTACTATTTTCACCATGGTAATTTCCTAAATACCCATTGATTATCAATTATTTAACATTTTCAATTCTATGTAAGGCACTACTAATTACCTACCACATATTTGATTTGGATGAATCTCTGTTTTACTTTGCGGCACAAACACTAAAAACCAATCAATATGCAAAAGCACAAAGATTCATCCGGCTTCAGGAGGCTGGCACTTCTGATCGGTTTGTTATTCCCGTTGTGCATTTCAGCGCAACAGATCAATGTTAAAGGAATTGTCAAAGATGCATTCGGAGACGGCATACCGGGCGCATCAGTTGTAGTCAAAGGAACAACCAACGGCACCACTGCTGATGTTGACGGAAAATTCAGCCTGAAAGTTTCACCAGATGCAGTACTCGAATTCTCATGCGTGAGCTATGTCACCGTCGAGGAAAATGTAGCGTCGAGGGACTATTTGGAAGTAATCCTTAAGGAAGACACCGAACTCCTCAATGAGGTTCTTGTCATCGGCTACGGTACAATCCGCAAGAGCGACCTCACAGGTGCAGTTTCCGCCGTTTCAAACGACCAGTTGAAGGACTCCCCTGTCCCGAGTGTCGGCCAGGCACTTCAGGGTAAGGTTGCCGGTGTCCAGATCATTGATTCGGGTGCTCCCGGCTCAAATGTGAACATCAAGGTACGCGGACTTGGTTCAATCAACAACTGCGACCCTCTGATTGTCATTGACGGTGTGCCTACTGACCTCGGTCTGAATGCATTGAATACCAGCGACATTGAGCGTATCGATGTCCTCAAGGATGCTTCTGCCGCTGCCATCTACGGTTCCCGCGGTGCCAACGGTGTAGTCATGATCACGACAAAAAGAGGTGCTGAAGGAAAAGGCAAGATTTCAGTCAATGCAAACGCATCATTCCAGAATGCCCACAACGTTCCGCAAATGCTCAATGCTGCACAATATGCCCAGCTGAGCAACGAAATGATGGCAAACGCCGGACACAACACCAACCCTGAATGGATTGACCCGGCTGCACTGGGAGCAGGCACGAACTGGCTCAATGAAATGCTCCGGACCGGCATCATGCAGAATTATACCGTAAGCTACTCAGGCGGAAACGACAAGGCACATTATTATGTTTCCGGAGGATTCCTCGACCAGAGCGGTATCGTACGCAATGTCGGATACAAAAGATTCACATTCCAGAGCAATAGTGACGCTCAGGTTCTCAATTGGCTGAAATTCACAACCAATATCACCTTCAGTGCAGACACCAAGAATTCAGGTGAGTACAGCATCGGAAGCATCATGGGTGC
>JBJFDE010000178.1:0-7644 GCA_051889855.1 Candidatus Cryptobacteroides sp.
AAGGTGCATGTCATTTGCCAAAGCTGAAATATTCCTGATACCGGGAAGGGCAAGTCCGCAACTTATTACGAATTTTCCAGGTGAATATCTTGCTGCGAGCCCAGTCAAGGTATAATTTGCAGAAAATGAAGAAGAAATGACAAGACCTGAAGGCCTGCGTTCCAATGAAGCGACACTGGAAATGCCGCTCATGCCCATCCCGGTCCACAGAGCAAGTCCCTGCCCGAATCTGAGTCCGAACTCGCCTGCTATGATTTTCAATCCAGACCTACGCCCCTCCCAGGAAAGATATGCGGCCACTGCTTTGGGATCGATTTTGTCTGAATATGTTTTCGACATAGCTATGCCTGCCGACCATCCCCCGGCAGTTTCAGCATTCAGCTTCACACCTGCGCTCCACCTGCTTGTGCCATCGAAAGACGGCTTCCATCCGCCTCTTGCACAGACTTCCCCGCCGAAACCAGCCATTTGAGGTTCAAGAGAGCCTGTGCGAATGGATATGAACGGAGCCAGTCTGGCTGCAAAGTCCTTTCCAATTCCGTCTATGGCTGCCAGCTCTGTCATGGACATCACCTGCCCATGATTCTGAATGTATGCAGCAATCGAGGCTGCCTGATATTGTGTAAACAGTCCGGATTCGACCATTTTGGAAATGGAAGCCGCATTAATGTCCACAGGATGACGGATCAAAGCCTCCATTCTGTCCACATCATCCCCATCCAACTGTTCGGCGGACACAGCTCCATAGAAAAAAGCGATAGCTTCCATCGGATCATAATCCTGACCGGAAGCGGACAGCGCCACTGAAATCAGCATCGCTACAATAAAAATCTTTCTGCACATCCCTTTCATAATAAATTACCGGCTTTGTCCGGATGAGGCAAAAATACCCTGTAGAAGCCGATAATTTGTTGTTTTTCAAAAAACAACTCAAGATTTTTCTTTTTTTATAAGTTTTAATTAATTTTGCGCATCTTTCTCAAATTTGGCTTTGAGCGAAGCATTATTATATATGGAACGTATAACTATTTTAGACAAGACTTTCAGGACATTTATTCCTTATGAAGAAATCATGGCGGCCATTGACAAGGTGGCTGACAAGATGAATGAAGATTTCAAGGACTGCGAGGATGTTCCCGTTCTGCTATGCGTGCTCAACGGCTCGATAATGTTCACAAGCGAACTGATGCAAAGGTTGGATTTCGACTGCCAGCTGGTATCCATCAAATTGACTTCCTATGAAGGAGTCAGCAGCACCGGCAGGGTCAAACAGGCCATGGGACTGACCGCTGATATCACAGGAAAGAGGGTGATAATCGTCGAGGACATCGTGGACACAGGCAACACTATAGTTGAACTCAAGGAGATTCTAAAGGAAAAGGGCGCAAAAGAAAGCATTGTCTGCACCCTGCTTCACAAACCGGAAGCATGTCTTAAAGACCTGAAACTCGAATATATAGCCATCCCCATCCCTAATAAATTCATTGTCGGGTTCGGTCTTGACTACAATGAACTCGGAAGAAATCTCAAAGACATATATGTCCTTGATGATGCACAATGACATTTTAGCATAGACCAAGGAATCTTCATAATTCCTAAACTTGAATTATATAATCGGACATGACAAAGTATTACATTCTTTTCGGGCCTCCGGGAGCCGGCAAAGGCACCCAGGCCACTGCAATGGTGGAGAGATACAATCTCCATCACATCTCCACAGGAGCACTTCTGCGCAAAGAAATCGCTGCAGGATCTGAACTCGGACTTAAGGCAAAGGAACTCATTGAGAACGGATGCCTAGTTCCTGACGAAGTCGTTGAAGGTATGATTGAATCTGAATTCCGCACAGTAAAAGGTGTGGATGGATTCCTTCTGGACGGTTTTCCAAGGACCATTGCTCAAGCTGAATCGCTTGACGCACTGCTTTCCAAAACAGGCGAACAGGTGACTGCAACGGTATCTATAATGATTCCGGATGCAATGATTATGGAACGCATCAAGGGAAGGGCTCTCAAGGAAGGCCGCGCTGATGATGCAAGCGAAGAAATCATCAACAACCGCATCAGCACATACCATCAGCAGACTGAGCCGCTTATCAGCTACTATAAGAATTCCGACAAATATCACGAAGTTGACGGCACCGGCAATATAGACCAGGTGAAAGAAAGCATCTTCGCTGTCATGGATAAGTTTTAGCAAAACAATATGGAGCGGGCATCATTCAACCTGCTCCATTATTTTTTTCGAAGGCCACAATCGAAACAAACACGAACCGATGATTTCACAGACAGATTTCACCTGTTACCTTTGCGCTCCGAAAACAAAAGGTAAACGTTATGAAAGGTTTGTTAATTATCGCTTCATGCCTTGCAATGGCATTCGTACTTGAGTTTGTGGAGAAAATTCGCACAATGAAAAAAGAAACCGTCCGTGTTTCCGGCAAAGAACCTCTTCAGGAAGCACTCGACAAATACAAGGATTTGATGGAATAAACCACCGGCTGAGCCGGCAAAGGCATTTAGTATGGAACTCAGACAATTGAGATATTTTGTCAAGACAGCCCAGACTTTGAATTTCTCCGAGGCTGCAAGACTTCTCTTCGTAACTCAGAGCACACTGTCACAACAGATAAGACAGCTTGAACAGGAGTTGGGAAGCGACCTCTTCATCAGAGACAGCCATTCGGTTCAGCTTACCGAAAGCGGAGAACAGCTTCTGCCACTGGCCCAGCGTACTCTTCAGGATGCGGCAGCATGTCAGGACCGCATCAAGGATCTCCAGCAAATGCTGTCAGGCTCACTGAACATCGGCATTACATACAGTTTTGCGCCGCTGCTCACCGAGACCGTGATGGAGTTCCTTAAAATATATCCGGGAGTCAAGCTGAACATTTTCTACAAAACAATGGAAGAACTGATGGATCTTCTCCAGAAAAGGGAATTGGACTTCGTCCTTGCCTTCAAGCCTTCCAGACTTTATCCGGATATCGAATCGCACGTACTTTTCGACAATTGTCTGTCCATAATCGCAAGACGCGACCATCCCCTTGCTGACCGTGACTCTGTCACTCTCAATGACATCATGCCATACAGCATCGCCATGCCTTCAAAGGGGCTGCAGGCCAGAAATGCTTTCGACAAAATGTTCCCTGGGGCAGCGGAACAATTGAAAATCAGAGTGGAACTGAACGATGCCAACGTAATGCTCGATCTGGTGAGAGGTTGCAATATGATTACCCTTCTTTCATCTGCAGTCCTCCAGTCCGCTGAAATGAAAGCAATCCCGATCGAGGTGCCTGACAATATTATGGAAGGCTGCGTGCATACTTTACACAAATCCTATCGCAAACGCGCCACCGAAGAGTTCATCAAGCTACTGAGGGACTCCGTGGCAGTAAGAAAAAGAGCAAACTACTGGCTTGAGTAGTACTTAAAACTATGGAATTTCTTAATAACATGTTTGAAGGTGTGCAAGGCTCCTGGAGTGGAGGAATTGCTCACATCATGATTACCATTTCATTGGTAATCGCACTTGGAAAGATTCTTGGCCGCACAAAGATTTTCGGGATTTCGTTCGGAGTGACATGGGTGCTGTTCGTTGGCATTCTCTTCGGCCACTTCGGTCTCACATTGGATTCCAATCTCCTTCACTTCCTGAAGGAATTCGGCCTGATTCTTTTCGTTTATTCAATCGGTATGCAGGTCGGCCCCGGTTTTTTCTCAAGTTTCCGTTCCGGAGGACTCAGTCTGAATGCTCTGGCAATGGGAGTGATTCTTATGGGCGTTGCAACTGCTGTCATATTGCATTTCATTACAGGTGAGTCCATTACAACAATGACAGGTATCATGTCAGGTGCTGTGACCAACACCCCTGGTCTGGGAGCTGCCCAGCAGGCTTACTTTGACACGACGGGACAGTCAGCAAACGACATTGCACTCGGATATGCCGTTGCCTACCCGCTTGGTGTGATCGGATGTATCCTTTCATTCATCCTCATCAAGAAAATCTGCTATACCAGGCACCCTGTAAAAAAGGCTGAAAAGGAACAGGAAATAAAGACCGAGAAATACCAGCCATCAAAGGAAACGGGAGACAACAAGAATTACATCTCTCGCAAAATCCTGATTTCCAAGCCTAAACTCAATGGAGTGGCCCTTTCGAAACTTGAATTTCCGGAAAACCTAGGAGCGACTGTAGTCCGGATCAACCGCTCTGGAGTCGAATTGAAAGCAACCCCATCTACCAGACTTCAGTATGGAGACACCGTCAAAGTAGTGGGCAGCGCAGAATCCGTGGCAGCAGTTGAAAAAGTGCTCGGCAACTCGCTCAAGAGGCTTGACCAGCCGAATCTGATTCCAATATTCATCGGTATCGCTCTCGGATGCATTCTCGGCAGCATTCCGGTCGCATTCCCCGGCATTCCCCAGCCGGTGAAGCTCGGTCTTGCAGGAGGTCCGCTGATCATCTCCATCCTCATCAGCCATTTCGGCCCGCGCTTCAAAGTAGTGACTTATGCAACGACAAGCGCCAACCTGATGATCCGCGAGATTGGTATTTCACTATTCCTTGCTTGTGTCGGCCTTGAGGCCGGAGATGGTTTTATCGAGACCATCGTCCATGGCGGAGGACTGATCTGGATTCTGTATGGTGCCCTTATCACCATCATTCCGGTAATGTTGGGCGGAGTCATCGGAAGAGTGTTCATGAAACTTGACTATAACACCCTGATCGGAGTGCTTTCGGGATGTTGTACCAACCCTCCGGCCTTGGCTTATGCCGGTGAGCAGGACCGTAACTCCGATGCGGCAGCCGTGGGATATGCCACCGTCTATCCGCTTTCGATGTTCCTCAGGGTACTCGCTGCCCAGCTTATGATTCTTATGCTTATCTGACTCAAGTTTCGCAAATGCGAAACTTAAATTATTTAACTTGCACACATATCTATAAGTTTTTTCATCGGGTCGGTTGGAAGCAATTCCAGCCGACCCCAATTGTATCCGTTCCATCCCCTTTCCATAAAAAATCGATAAAAAGTTTGCAGATTGAAAAAATGTTTCTACATTTGCAGTGTACTATTTAACTAATACACATAAGGACAAACTAAAATTGTTAGAAATATGATAGATATCAGCAACTTAGGATTCAGCTACGGACAAGTGCCTGTACTGAAGAACATCAGCATGAAGCTGGAAGAAGGCAAGATTTACGGTCTGCTCGGAGAAAACGGAGTAGGAAAGACCACCCTTCTCACTCTCCTTTGCGGCTTGAAGAAACCCCAGAAAGGCAGCATCGACATTGACGGATACAACCCTTATGACAGAAAGCCGTCTTTTCTTGCCGACCAGTACTACCTCAGCGACGAAGTTGCAGCCGTAAACATGAAGGCAATCGACTACGCAAGGAATTACGGAAAATTCTGGGAGAAATTCGACATGGGAAAATTCCTCGAAATCATGAAAGTATTCGAGAATGACCCTGAACAGAAAATGAACAAGATGTCATGCGGCCAGCTCAAGAAAACATGGATCAGCTTTGCGCTCGCCTGCAATACCCGCTACATTTTCATGGACGAGCCTACCAACGGTCTGGACATCCCTTCCAAAGCCCAGTTCCGTAAAGCTGTCACCAAATATACAAGCGAAGACTCCACCATCGTGATTTCAACACATCAGGTACGTGACCTTGAAAATATCATCGACCCTATCATCATTCTCGACCGTCAGGACGTGCTCCTGAATGCTACGGTTGAAGAAATCTCGGAAAAGCTCTACTTCGACTACTCGAATGAGAAAATCGAGGGTGCCCTCTATAGCGAAATGACCCCTGGAGGATGCGTACAGGTATTGGTAAATACAAGTTCCGAGGAAAGCAAGGTCAATATCGAGGCACTTTTCAACACTGTCCATCTCCACAAAGAATTGATTAAGGGAATGTTCACAAAATAAGCGGGGAGGTTGACATGAAAACATCTGAAACCTTCAACATGAGCCGTTTCGGGGAATATTTCATCCTTGACCTTGGAAACTGCGTCCGTAAAGTCGGCCTGACAACGCTTGTATGCGGACTCGTGCCGCTGATAATGCTTGTTATGGTGGCAGCCACCAATTTTGCAGTTGGAGATCCTTCTGTCTGGACAATAGACAATTCAGTAAAAGATATGGTCACAGCCGTAACCAGCATTTTTTATTTCCTTCTGATTCCTATAAGCTGCTATGGTCTGCTGACAGACAAGAGCGCAGGAAGCGCCAGCATGATGTTGCCGGTCTCCCACACGGAGAAATACGCCAGCATGGTCATCAATTCCCTGATTATCCTGCCTCTGGCATTCGCCGCTCTGTATTTTGCAACGGATGCAGCCCTCTGGGCGCTTTTCCCGGCAAGATATGAAGATGCTGTCTTTGTCGATCTTGTAAGAAGGACTGGACTCACCCGATTTGGTTCTTCCCCAACTGTCATGACCATGCTTTCATCCTTCTTCATGCCATGGATGGTGTCAGCAGCGGGACTTGCAGGAGCTCTTCTTTTCAAAAGAGGCAAGGGTGCCAAGACATTTGCAGTAAGTGCAATCTCATTCATCCTGCTTGTGGCAGTACTCGGATCCCTGGACATTCCAAGGCTCTACAACAAAGTCAACATGCACACGGTCAACGTGATATGGGTGATGTTCCAGACAACCTGCGCAGTACTCTGCCTGACCTATGTATATTTCAGAACTAAAAAAATTCAATACTGATGAAAGATATATTCAATATAAAGAGATTCGGAAAATATTTCGTTTCCGACCTTTGCAGTGCTGCTGCAAACTTCGGCCTGAGCCTCCTTCTGCTCTCTTCTGCAGGAGTGATTGTGTACCTTCTTATGGGCTTTTTCAGCCTCATAACCTCCGGAGCATGGGATGGAAGCGGACCGGCAATCAGATTTGTCACCCTGGCTATCAGCTACGTTGTACTGATAATTTCCATGCCGCCCAAATGCTATGGCCATCTTACAGACAAACGTTCAGGAAGCGCATGGCTCATGATACCAGCCTCTACACTTGAGAAATATCTCTCGATGGTGCTGATTACTGTCCTGGTGATTCCGGCAATTTTCCTTGGCCTCCACTGCGGGCTCGATGCCCTCCTCTGCGCCATTGATTCTGGCTGCGGTGATTCTTTCTTCACCCTTTTGGGCACGGTTCCGTCCCTTTTGAACGAGATACCGGAAGTTGCAGTGGCAGATTTTGTCAGCGACATCATCAGACCATATTCATTCATCGATGACCACATCTATAGCATCCTTGTCTTCCTTCTCGGAGCAATATGCTTCAAGAACAACAAGAGCGCAAAGACAATTCTCTGTCTGATAGGCCTTTCCATGGGTATAAGCATGATTGCCAGCCCTATCGTCCTGCACGGCATGATATCCATTGCAGGCTCGTTGGAAGAGATAAGCGACCCTTCAGTCATCTTCAGTTCATCATTGTTCGACAATATTAAAATCTTTGATACTGTCTCAGACATTGTGATAACGGTGGCTCTTCTTGTGGCAGTTTATTTCAGAGTAAGAACATTAAAACATTAGAATTATGGACTTCAATTCAAACAAATCAATATATCTCCAGATATGCGACTCCATCTGCGAGAAAATAATGAGCGGCGAACT
>JBJFDE010000179.1:0-2107 GCA_051889855.1 Candidatus Cryptobacteroides sp.
GGTATGTAACACTCTTGTGTATGGCCATCGTAAGACAGATAACCGAGATGTATCAGGACGGTGAAAACATCATCCTTGCAGTGGATCATGGACAGGTCGTTGGAGAAGCTGGTAGTGTTCACTTTGCACCTTCCTCCGGCAAGCATTCTTAGTATGTCATCTTTCAGACCGTCAAAGTTCATCCTTATGTATTGCGCCACATTGTCGTAGGCACCGGTGGCAGCCCAATAGCTGGCACACTCACCATTGTACAGAGCTTGCATGACGGAATTGGGATTGAATATCGACAGACGCTTACCTATCTGGTAGCCGTCATACCACTTCTCCATTTCATCAAAGTCCATATCGCACCGGGCGCACAGTCCATGAACCTCTTCTTTGGTAAAGCCGAAATACCCTGCAAGCCGGCCCGGCATAATCATGGAATACTCTGTGAAATTATTGAGAGCAGACTCTGTCTTGTATTTCTTGATGGGAAGAATACCCGTCAGATACACTCCAGCAAAGATTCTTGTGGCGTTCACATCCTTGAACATTCCCCTGAACCATGAAATGTAAGAGTCCATGGCCCTGCTCTCCGGCTTGGACTCACGGCAGATGGCATCCCATTCGTCGATAATCATAATGAACTGTTCGCCCGTCTTCTCGGCCACCCGTAGAAGAAAATCCTGGAATGGCCTACAGGGTGCTATTCCTATACCAGGAAAGTTCTCAACAATATCTTTTGCGACAGTTTCCTGAATGCACGCCACAATGTCTTCTCTCTCGCTGAAGATGGAAAGCATCTTGGACATGTCGAGATAGATGACCCTATACTTGTTAAGGTGAGTCTGGAATGAGGGGTCTGCGGATATCTTCAGGCGCGAGAACATCTGGCTGGAATCGCAGGACTTGTCATAATAGGCACAAAGCATTTTCGCCGCCAGTGACTTGCCAAAACGGCGCGAACGGGTGACGCAGCTGAAGCGGCGCTCGGTATTCAGGGTAGTGTTTATCACACTGATAAGTTCAGACTTATCAATGTATTCACCATTGAGCGCGCTCTGAAATGGAATATTCCCGATGTTGATATATGTGCCCATCAGCTGTAACGTATGATTATGGTCGCAAAAATACAATAATTGCAAGAGAATACCAAGAAACAGGGGGAAAACTATATGAATCAACCACGGCTCTTTCATGCAAGATGGAGTCGGTCTTTCGAAAAGGGAGGACAGATGTGTTCCTCTATTGCTCAGACAAACACTACATCATCAAAGACGACAGCCGAGATTCGGAACGCAATGACTGCCGCAGCGTTGCTTCCGGTCGCAATAACGGCGACACTGCAAGCAAAAATCTTCATATTTTTTACAGGTCTGTAGAGCACCATACGACGCACCCCTTTCTTGAACTCATAAATGTGGTTCAGAAAGACTTTCATGTCAGAGGGATTCAGTTCCATAGTTTTTGAAAATCATTGGCATAACATTCGTTGAAAGTTGAAATTGGGTAGGCCGTTGCTTGCCACCCATTTCAACTTTCACCCATTAACCCTTGCTTACGCTAACTCAGCCTTCAACCCGTCCGTCCAAGAAGAAACACGCTCTTCCGTCTTTTCACTCTCATTCACGTCATCAATGGCAAGCCCTACAAAATGGCCGTCAACCACTGCAATGGATGAGCCGTATGTATAATCCGAATCAGGGACAGCACCAATGAAACGACATCCGGTGCCTTTCAGATTCTCATAGAGCAGACCCATACCGTCACAGAATGTGTCACCGTAGGAATCCGAATCCCCACATCCGAACAGTGCAACGGACTTATCTTTCAAATCCAGGCCTCTCAGCACTTCGACACCGTCGTACCAGTCATCCTGCAATTCACCGTCCCCCCAAGTGGAGGTTCCCACTATCAAAGCGTCATAATTCCCTGCCATAACGGCACTCATCTTACTGGCATCGTGTACATCTGCAGACGCAATGCCCAACTTTTCCGCAATCAATTTAGCCACGGATTCCGTCGTTCCGGTTGTAGAACCGTAAAATACTCCTGTTTTTTTCATTTCTATCTTATTATGATTTGACTCTGCAAAAATAGGACATCCCAACGGAAAGGGAAATAC
>JBJFDE010000180.1:0-2106 GCA_051889855.1 Candidatus Cryptobacteroides sp.
AACTCACAAATTCACAAAATTAAAACCAATAAACAGGTGAAAGATACCATATCTGATGAGGATAAAACTGAGTCTTCTGCACTAAAGGTGGGTAAAGAATCCAGACTTGCATACTGATACACCCTGAGTACATAAAGAATGAAAGCCATTACTTTCCTTGTAAAATTGATATCGACAAAAAATCAATAAAGGAGAATGCAATGGCTTCCGGGATTAGTGTAATTACGAAAGCCCTTGATATCAAGGGTATGCATATTGATCGCGTTGAATATGTGGACGATGAGGCAGTGATGTGCGGGGAAAGATACCGGCATGATCATATCGATATTCAAGCAAGACCGTATAAGCGTATTCGACAGACATGCCCTGTGTGCGGTGAGAAGTGCCCGCTTTATGACCATAAGGCAGCAGCGGAAGTCGCCTGGCGGGCGAATTCGCTGAATGGCGTACCGGTATATATCTTCTATAAGTCGGCACGTATTGAGTGTCCTCGGCACGGTGTGCTGACTGAGTACATTCCGTGGGCAGATGGCCGTTCTCACTTCACCAGAGGCTTCAACGATGAGACAGCCTTTCTGGCTTTGACGTCTCCCAAAACCGTTGTCAGTCAGTTTATGGGAATCAACTGGCGAACCGTTGGCAATTGTATCAAGGAAGCACATGAACGCATTGAACCAAACGTATCCGATCGTCTGCACGGTCTGAAGCGGATTTGTGTCGATGAGACTTCTTATCATAAGGGGCATAAGTACATCACCGTTGTGTATGACATTGATCGCAACCGGGTTGCCTGGGTTCACGAGGGATATGGACAAGAGATCTTCAAATTGTTCTGCGAGGCGTTGACAGAGGAGGAGCGGGATAAGATTGAGGTGGTAGCCGGAGACGGTGCCAGATGGATTGACTCCTGCACTAAAACGTACTTCAGGAATGCCCGGCGATGCATTGACTTCTTCCATGTCGTTGGCTGGACAAACGATGCCCTGGACAGAGCTAAGAACGGTGCCAGAAAAGCGGCAGAGATCGAGGTGAAACGGCTGGAGAGTGAGTTCAAAAAGGCAGAGGAAGAAGTTGAAAAAGAGCGTAAAGAAATCAAAGAGAAGCTCAAAGAAGCTCAAAAGCAATTGAAGAAGATGCCAGCCCGAGGACGCCCCAGCAAGCAAAAAGCAGAGCTGAAGGCTTACATACTGGAACTGGAAAAGCAACACGATGAGCTGTTGAAAGCAGACGATAGCTTTGCGGATGCGGTCAGTGAAGAAGAATATCGGGCTGCACTGGCCGAGAAAGAGACCTTCAGCAAACGTGGTCGGCATACCAGGCGGCAGGCAGAGGTGCTTACTGTTATTGCGATATATGAGCAGCAGCACGCATCTCCTGAAGGAAAGGCGCAGCTGTCCGATGTGCATCAGAAAATACTCGATGAAAAGAAGGCAAGAGCCGATGAGCTCAGGCACACAAAGTACGCATTGGGGATGAACCCGGAAAACCTGTCAGAAAATCTGCGAGACAAACTGAAATCTGTCTATTTCTCCATAATATAATTTGTTAGCAATATTCCATTTCTAATAACGGTTTGTTCCTGGATAACTCTATATCCTAGATGTTCAAAGAATGCTCTGGCCGTAATAGACGAATGAGTGGTAATCTTTTTTCCACCTACCGAACATTCCAGTTCATCGCAAATTGCAGATGCAATTCCTTCACCTTGATGTTCTTTATGAACAAACAATCTATCCAAGTAGCCTGAGTCGTCAATATCTCCGAAGCCAACGATTTCATCATTTTCGACTGCAACTACCGTATGATGTTTCAAAAATGATTTATCCCATTCTTTCAAATCAACAGTGCCAGTTGCCCACACATCTAACTGCTCTTTTGTATAATCTTTCGCATTTACACTGTGAACCGTTTGAAAAAACAATTTTGCTAACTGTTCACAGTCAGAAGTTATATATTCGCGAAGTTGCATTTTCTTTCCCACAAATCCCCAGTTGCACTCACTTCTTGAACAACTCAGAATGTGTCCCAAGCCGATACAACATAAAACCAGGACATCCCCGCGAATCTCATAAATAAGCAGCCAGTCCGGCTCTACATGACATTCAC
>JBJFDE010000181.1:0-2104 GCA_051889855.1 Candidatus Cryptobacteroides sp.
GGAGCGGTGATAAGGTGTATATTATCGACGTATATAATCCTGACGGCAGCTTCGATGAACACAAGGTGATGCTTGGATTCAACGACGCTGCGACAGCCAGAGAGGATTTCCTGAAGAACTATGACGAAGGTTGGGGCGACAATCGAAGGATTGACATGAGCGAAGTTGATATATCTGACTTCGAGAAGTGGATTGAATCATCGACACGTAAGACTAAGCCATTTACTGAATACAAGAATATAAAGAGTGTAGTAAGTGCAATTGATGTTGTTGGAGGGAAAGAGGATAAGGAGGAAAAACTAAAGAATGCGGTTGAAAAAAATGGTGGGTATGAGCGGAAGCGATGGAGCGATGAGAGTGACCTTGATGAAATGCAGGCACGAAAGAAACCGAATGTTAAGCAACAGAAAGCGGAGGGAGCCGGTGTGGTGGCTGCTGAGGAGGGTGAGCTGCGCGATGCTATTGTTGAGCTGATGCGCGGAGCCGGGATTGATGTTGTCACCGATAGTGAGGAGGCGCAGCGAGTTCTTGAGGCGGCGAATGTTGATGCAAGGTTGCAGGCTTCTATTGGAGGTTTGAAAAAGACATATAGTTTTATTCTTTCATTTTTACAAGGTAAAACAGGTCAACGCAGTTCAAAACTTGAAATACCAGCAAGGGCAAACTATCTTGCAGAGAAAGCGATTGGTCACAAGATAAACAGTCATACAATAAAAGCTAATGAGCTTACTCATACCAAGAAACGACATGGAATAAATGGAACTGCTAATACCGAGCATAGTATTCCGCTAAGGGATGAAGACTTTGCCCTGATGCCTTATATCATGTCTGCTCCGACAAGAGTAGTGAAAGGAACCTCTGCAATCAACGGTACAGAGAGTGTTCGTTACGAGAAAGAACTTTCTGATGGCATTGTAATCGTAGTGGAGCGTGAAGGCAGGTTTGATGTAGAGGATATGGAAAACATCACCATGTGGGCAGAAAAAAAGTCTGCCACTAATGTTACGGTTACCAAAAAGGCCTCGCATAGCACGTCCGAAACGATTGTCATTAGTGAAGCAGACGCTGCAAAGATACGAAAAGACGCAGAGACTGCGATAAAAAATGATGAAAAAGTACGCGAACAGCGTGTTTTTCACGGCAGTGGGGCTGATTTCGGCTCATTCGACTTCTCACACATGGGAGAGGGAGAGGGCGCTCAGGCATACGGCTGGGGCGGATATGTTAGCGAGGTTGAAGGGATAGGACGCACATATGCCAAGGCTATGCTTTCAGAACGGCACAAGGAGAACAGGATTATCAACCAACTGGCACGAGATGCAATTAAGTCAAGCGGCAGCAAGGAGGAGGCTGTAAAATATCTTAATACTATTCTCAACGAGCCATGGAGTGACAAGAAACGAGTAAGGACCCAAATTAAGATTATCAAGAGTGGAAAGTTTCTACCTGAAGGTAAATCAATACTTTATAATGTTGATATACCTGATGACAATGGAGAGAATTATATTGATTATGCAGGCAAGATTACAGACAGGCAATATAAAAAGATTGGCGATAAACTTGTTGAAGATGGCTGGGTTAGAGAAGAAAGTGGTATTTTATCAATATTTAAAAAAGATGGGAAGAAAATAGTATTGAATAGAAATGCAACAGGCGCTGACGTGTATTTAGAACTTGAGGATGCACTAAATGGTAGCCGACAAGCCTCAGAGGCTTTTGATAGAATGGGATTTGTAGGCATTTCTTATCCAGCACAATACATGACCGGAGGAAGACAGGACAAGGCTCGCAATTACGTTATCTTCAATGAGAAAAACATGAAGATAACTGATAAGGTTAGGTTTTTCCGGACGAGAAGCGGAGAGGCATACGGTTTTGTAGCCGGTGGCAAGGTTTATATTGACACAAGGATTGCCGGTGCCGACACTCCGATACATGAATATACCCACCTGTGGGCGGAGGCTCTTCGCAGCGAGAATCCCATGGAGTGGAAGAATGTGGTGGAGCTTATGAAGGGCTGCAAGGAGATATGGGAGCGTGTGAAGCGTGAATATCCTGAGCTTACTACTGATGATGAGATTGCCGATGAGGTGCTTGCGCAGTA
>JBJFDE010000182.1:0-11751 GCA_051889855.1 Candidatus Cryptobacteroides sp.
ATACGTTGTTTTTCCGGTAGTCTTTGGATAGCCTTGTGCAGCTCCCTTTGCAAGGCGTTTCCGTTAAAATATGCATCTTCATCAATCCTTCTTTCAAGGATTTCGGTTGCATCCTGAAAAGAAACCAAAGCCTTGAATCTTTGTTTTCGAAGATAATTCAGCACTTCATTGGTAGCGATCCGATATATCCATGTAAATAGCTGCGCATCCCCCCGGAAAGAGGGAAGCGCAGCCCATATCTTGATGAATACATCCTGAAGCAGGTCGTTCGTATCTTCATGGTTGCAAAGGAAACGGCGGATGTGCCAGTAGAGTCTTTCTGTGTATTGGCTTACAATATGGTTGAAAGCCTCTTCACATGAGCCCTCCTTGTACAACTCTATGATTTCACGGTCTGTCATCAGGCGTGTGAAGGATTATTTTCTGGAAATAGCTTTCTTGGCAGCCTCTGCTATGTGGGCAGAGTCCATTCCATATTCTTTAAGAAGGCCGGCAGGAGTACCGCTCAGGCCGAATTTGTCACCTCCGTTTATGAACTCCAGAGGTGCAGGATAGTTGCATGCAAGAACGCCGGCAATCAGTTCTCCAAGACCTCCGCATACATTGTGCTCCTCAGCGCAAACGGCAGCTCCTGTCTTTTTGATGGAAGCCAGCACAGCTTCAGTATCAAGAGGCTTGATGGTGGCAATGTCGATTACTTCAGCTGAAATTCCCTCTGCCTCAAGCATTTCTGCCGCTCCTATTGCCTCCCAGACAAGGTGTCCGGTAGCAAAGATGGTAACATCGGAGCCTTCGTTCATGCAGATTGCCTTGCCGATGACGAATTCCTGGTCTTCAGCTGTGAAGTTAGGCCATGACGGGCGTCCGAATCTGAGATAAACCGGGCCTTCATATTTGGCAGCAGCTATGGTAGCAGCCTTTGTCTGGTTGTAGTCACAAGGATTGATGACCACCATTCCCGGAAGCGCTCTCATAAGAGCGATGTCTTCCATTGTCTGGTGAGTTGCACCATCCTCTCCGAGGGTAATGCCTGCATGGGACGATGCAATCTTCACATTGGTGTTTCCGTATGCCACTTCCTGTCTGACCTGGTCGTAAACTCGGCCGGTTACGAACTCTGCAAATGAGCCTGCAAATGGAATCTTTCCTGTCAGGGCAAGACCTGCTGCCGTTCCGATCATGTTTGCCTCAGCAATTCCGCACTGGAAGAATCTTTCAGGGAATTCCTTGACGAATGCATCCATTTTGAGTGAGCCTATAAGGTCTGCGCAAAGAGCTACGACTCTTTCGTCCTGCCTTCCTGCTTCAAGAAGTCCGGCTCCGAAACCGCTGCGAGTGTCCTTGTTTCCTGTATTGGTATATTTTGTTGCCATTTTGTTGTCGATTCTTGGTTAAAAGATTAGTAATCACCGAGTGTTTCCTCAAGCTGAGCAAGAGCCTCGTCGCACTGTTCCTGTGAAGGTGCCTTTCCATGCCATTTGTGTGTACCTGCCATGAAGTCAACTCCATGTCCCATGTCGGTGCGGAACAGAATCATGACCGGCTTCTCCTTTCCGGCCTTCTCACCAGCCTGCGCAAATGCATCAAGGATTGCACCAAAATCGTGACCGTCGGCAACGATGGTCTCCCATCCGAATGCCTTCCATTTTCCTTCGAGGTCACCCATGCCGGCAACGTCATCAACGCGGCCGTCTATCTGCTGGCCGTTCCAGTCAATCATTCCGATGAGGTTGTCAACTTTATGATGAGCCGCGAACATCGAAGCCTCCCAAATCTGTCCCTCTTCGCACTCTCCGTCACCCATCATCACATAGACTTTGTTCTCATCCTTGTCAAGTTTCTTTCCAAGGGCGGCGCCTATTGCAACGGAAAGTCCCTGTCCGAGAGAGCCTGAAGGCTGGAAAATGCCTGGCAGTCCTTTCTCAACACAAGGATGTCCCTGGAGCCTTGAACCGAACTGCCTGAATGTACCAAGCTCACTTACAGGGAAATAGCCTGCTCTGGCGAGGACTGAATAGTAAACAGGGGTAAGATGTCCCGCAGAGATAATGAACATGTCCTGTCCCTTGCCGTCCCTGGTCCACTCCTGTGGATTTTGTTTCATTACGTTGAAATAGAGTGCAGTAAGGAAGTCGGCACTACTCATCGACCCGCCCGGATGTCCGGATTTTGCGCTTGTCACCATTCTGACAATATCCCTTCTGATCTGAGTGGATATGCGCTGCAATTCTTCAATTTTGACCATTGGTATAAATACTTTTGTTTTATATGTCCTTATGTGTCTTGTCAGGATGGCAAAAGTACGAAAATTTATCTTTATCTTTGCACAGATTATACATATAGTAATGAAGAATACCAGAAATTTTTGCATCATTGCCCATATTGACCATGGTAAAAGTACCCTGGCCGACAGGATGCTTGAAATAACCAATACTCTGGCAGCCAGGGATATGGAGAATCAGGTCCTGGATTCGATGGATTTGGAGAAAGAAAAAGGTATCACCATAAAAAGCCATGCAATCCAGATGGACTTTGTCCACAACGGACAACCTTATGTGCTGAACCTTATCGACACTCCGGGCCACGTTGATTTCTCTTATGAGGTTTCCAGGGCGATTGCCTCCTGTGAGGGAGCGCTCCTTGTCGTGGATGCCACTCAGGGAATACAGGCTCAGACAATATCCAACCTGTATCTTGCTCTTGAACACGACCTTGAAATCATACCGGTCCTCAATAAAATAGATGTTGACTCTGCAATGGTCGATGTCGTGACAGACCAAGTGGTGGACTTGCTCGGATGCAAGCCTGAGGATGTCCTTCTGGCTTCCGGCAAGACGGGACAGGGAGTGAAGGAAGTCCTCGATGCTATCGTGGAAAGGGTACCTGCACCGAAAGGTGACCCGGAAGCGCCTCTTCAGGCCCTCATTTTCGACTCTGTATTCAACTCCTTCAGAGGAATCATTGCCTATTTCAAAGTCGTCAACGGATCCATACATCCCGGTGACAAAGTGAAATTCTTCAGCACCGGCAAGGAGTATGTCGCCGATGAAATCGGAGTGCTGAAAATGAAAATGTGCCCTAGGAACGAGATACCATGCGGAAGCGTTGGTTATATCATATCAGGCATCAAGACCGCCGTTGAAGTCAGGGTGGGAGATACCATCACCCATGTGGCCCGGCCTTGCACAGAGGCAATCGCTGGTTTCGAGGAAGTGAAACCAATGGTCTTTGCTGGTATGTACCCTGTTGAAACTGACCAGTACGAAGAGCTTAGGGCTTCGCTTGAAAAATTCCAGCTGAATGATGCCTCTTTCGTATTCGAGCCGGAATCTTCCCTTGCCCTCGGTTTCGGTTTCCGATGCGGATTCCTCGGCCTTCTTCACCTTGAGATTGTCCAGGAAAGACTTTTCAGGGAATTCAACATGGATGTCATCACCACCGTTCCGAACGTATCATATAAGGTATATACGACTCAGGGAGAGTGTCTTGACGTACATAATCCGTCCGGACTGCCGCCTGCAACCCTTATCGAACATATCGAAGAACCATACATCAGGGCACAGGTCATCTCGAAGGCAGATTACTACGGCCCTATCATGAAACTCTGTCTTGACAAGAGGGGAGTGCTCATCAATCAGCATTACCTCACCTCCGACAGACTTGAGCTTACATACGAAATGCCGCTTTCAGAGATTGTCTTTGATTTTTATGACAAACTCAAGTCCATCTCCAAAGGCTATGCTTCATTTGACTACCACGTCGTTGGTTTCAAGGAGGCGAAGCTTGTCAAACTTGACATTTTGCTTAACGGAGACCCGGCAGATGCCCTGTCAACCCTCATTCATGCAGACCATGCATACGATTTCGGACGCAAGATGTGCGAGAAGCTGAAGGAACTCATACCACGTCAGCAGTTCGACATCGCCATTCAGGCTGCAGTCGGAGCCAAGATTATCGCAAGGGAAACTGTAAAGGCTGTCCGCAAGGATGTAACGGCAAAATGTTACGGTGGAGATATCACCCGAAAGAGAAAGCTTCTGGAGAAACAGAAACAGGGAAAGAAGAGAATGAGGCAGATCGGTACCGTAGAAGTTCCACAGAGTGCATTCATGGCAGTCCTCAAGCTTGACTGATCAGCAAACATAAAAAGGGAAACCGTCACGGCTTCCCTTTTTATATACCCCATTTTTATTGAGGCCTCTCTGTCGAATCCAGGAAAGGAATTGCACACATTTTCTAGATATCCTGCATTCGCAGAAAGAGACGAATAAGATTCTTAACCGGAGGCAAAGGTCGGCCATTTTATATTTTGAAGGGTTGTTGAGTTTGTTGTTTTTAATGTTGTTTTACGTTGTATTTGTTGTTTTACTGGTAGTTTTACATAATTTTCGAGCTTTATGAGTAATCGGCTATTCTTTTCTACGCTGCGTCTTCGAACAGTTCCTTTGTCACTGTCGGGAGTTCTTCTGGGCATCATGCTCGCTGCGGCAGACTATCATATAAATTATATGGCGGCACTCTTCATAGTGCTGACCGCTGCTTGCCTTCAGATTCTTTCCAATGTAAGCAATGAACTCGGGGACTTTCAGCGGGGCACTGTGTCAGGACAAGGACGTGAATGTTCGGCGTCTCTTTCAGACGGGACGATTGACCAGACCTATCTGGAGCGCATGGTCAAACTCTGGGTTGTCCTCTCGGTCATCAGCGGGCTTCTAATGATATATTTCTCTTTCAGCACTCTGTTTTCTCTGGATTCATTCGTTCTGATGATTGTGGGATACCTTGCTATCAAAGCTGCCAAGAAATATACTCTGGGCAAGAATCCTTATGGATATAGAGGATTGGGCGATTTGTACGTGTTCATCTTTTTCGGGCTCGTTTCAGTTATCGGTGCCTTTTTCGTCTGCACTCATTCGTTTGGCACGTGGATGATGCTCCTGCCAGCCATGTCAATAGGATTCTTCAGCATGGCAGTCCTGAATGTCAATAATTTAAGGGATATGGAAACCGACAGGTTGAACCGTGTCACCGTCGCAATCAAGCTTGGTGAGAAGGGTGCCAAGGTTTATCAGACTCTGCTTATTCTTGCAGGATGGACATGCATGACAGTATATGCAGGATTGAGGTTCTTTGATCCATGGCATTTCCTGTTCGTGGTCACTCTGCCTTTGTTCACCGCTCATCTGGCAATTGTATGGAAAAATAAGGGCAAAGCCCTTGACAAGGCCCTGCCCATGCTTGTAATCTCCACTTTCCTGTTCTCCATCCTTTCAGGAGCCGGATTCCTGATTTACCTTATTTGATTCCTGTGTACATGCGGCAGATGCCGAATGTAAGAGCTCTGTGCCTTACTGACTTGAATCCTGCCTCACGCAACATTCCTTGGAATTCTTTCGGTCCCGGGAAGTTTAGTACTGATGCGGGAAGATAAGTATATGCGCTTCTTTTTCCGGAAATCTTGCCTCCTACAAGGGGCAGCAATTTGGTAAAATACAGTTTATAGATATTTCTGATAATCTTGTTTGATGGCACGGAAAGCTCAAGAATCACTACTTTTCCGTCACTTTTGAGAGTCCGGTACATTTCCTTCAGGCCTTTGTCCAGATGCTCGAAATTCCTTACTCCGAAGCCTGCGGAAATGCGGTCGAAACAATTGTCCGGATAAGGCAGATTCTCACAGTCTCCCTGAACAAGTTCGACGCTGACGCTTTCACCGTCCTTGCTGAGGCCGGCTTTTGCCAGCTTTTTTCTTCCGACCCTCATCATTCCTTCAGAAATGTCGATTCCTGTTATCACGGTGTGGACATCTGAATCATAGCTCCTCTTGAGCATGGCCTTGCGTGCAATCGCAATCGTGAAATCTCCGGTTCCACAAGCCACGTCAAGGATTTTCTGCGGCTTGTCTGAATCAACAATCTCCATGACAGCCTTTTTCCTCCACCTTTTGTCAATGTCCATTGAAAGAAGATGGTTGAGGTAGTCATATTCAGGAGCGATGGAATCGAACATGTCCTGGATTTTCTCTTTTTTTGCCATGATTATCTGTTTTATAATGGGTTATGGCACAGGGTCATACCCGCTTCCACCCCAGGGATGGCAGCGAAGCAGCCTGCGGATTGTCAGATATGCGCCCTTGAACGGGCCATGTTTGCGGAATGCCTCAAGGGCATATTGTGAGCATGTCGGGGTGAATCTGCAGCTGGGTGGTTTCAGCGGTGAAATGCAGACTTGATAGAATCTGATAAGGACTACGAATGGAAATATGGCAGCCTTTTTCAGAAATTGTATGATTCGGCCTGTATCCATGATTATTTCACCGTTTTGTCTTGTGATACATTTGATGAAACCTTGGACAGTTTTCCGATTATCTGATTTACAGCATCGTGGATGACTGCATATTCATGGATTTCCTTTGTCGAATATGTCATCAGGATGTCGAAATGCTTGTCATTGAGCAAATGCTTCTGCAAACGCCAGCTCTCTCTGATCCGTCTCTTCAGAAGATTGCGCTTGACCGCCCTTTTGAAAAATTTCTTCGGAACAGACACCAGGACGCGGCTGCAACTGCTCTCAGGATTCTCCATCCAGCAGTACCTCAGACATCCGGCACCGCCACGCTTTCCCCTGGCAAGAAGTTTTTCTATGTTCGTCTTGCCGCAAAGTTTTTCTTCCTTGGAGAAAGTATGGCGGATATTGTCGTCCATCCGATTAATTATTGTTCTTTGAAAGATAAATCTCAAGTGCCTTGGCAACGGAAGGAGCTTCAGGCGTAGGTGCCGAAATCTCGATTTTCAGACCGGCATCCTCCATCGGCTTGATGATAGACTTTCCGTAAGCCACGAATTTGATATCACCCTGCTCGAATTCAGGATGATTCTCATAAAGAGATTTGACGTCGGCAGGGTTGAACATTACAACCATGTCGAAATCATTGAAATTCACTTCTTTCAGGTCTTGTGCCACCGGCTTTACGAAAACAGCGGTCTGGTATGAAAGACTCTGTGTCTCGAAAATACGGGTCACAGCATCCTTGGTCGAAGACTCGGATGTGGCAATGAGAAAGGACTCATCTTTATGTTTGTTGCCGATAAGGTTCAGAATCGACGATGGAGTGCCGTCGCCGAAGAATATTTTGCGTTTCCTGTAAACTATGTGTTTCTGAAGGTAGTTCGCAACCGCCTCAGTGGTGCAGAAATACTTCATTGTTTCCGGAACCTTGACACGAAGTTCTTCGCAAAGCTGGAAAAATGCATCTATTGTCGTGCGGGCTGAAAAGATGATAGCCGTATGGTCCAGAATATTAATCCTTTGTGTGCGGAACTCTCTTGAACTCAAAGTCTCCATTTTGAAAAACGGCTTGAAAGTGAATTCCACGCCAAATTTTTCCGCAATGTTGTCGTAGGGCGAAGCCGTCATCGGCTGCTGCTGAGAAATCAGAATCTTTTTTACGCTCATTTTTTATCTCAAAAAATAAAATGGGTCGCCAACAAAATACCCGTTGGCATTAATTCAAGGGCGCAAATGTACAAAAAAGCTGTGAAAATTGAATAAGATGAAACAAAAATTTGAAACTCCCGGAAGGTTGCAAACAGATATGTGGCCCCTGTGAGCCAGAGCAGAATCTCTTTTGTGAGGGTGTCCCGGACTGATATGAATTCGCAGACTCCACCCACACAAAGAAGAAGCAAGGTAAGCAAGATGAAGTATGTGAACATTGATTTGCCCCCGATGACATAGTTTTTGTCAGATTGCTTCTTCGGCCGGCAAAAAAACGCAGTTGTCAGCCTCAATGCTCCATATAATAAAAAAGTGCCGGAAACTATCAGTATTCTCATAGATTCACCCCATCCATTCATATATGAAGGAGAAAACAAGCCGAAGTGCTCCACAATCAGGCAGAAAGGTATGGCCAGTGCAAGGGCGATGACGTTCCTGTCCCTGCTCAGTTTTACGCTGGCCTCAAGGTTCACGCTTTCCTTCCATCTCATGACGCATGCGATAAGAGATGGAAATACGTTGACTATCTTCCTGAGAATCAGTAGGATGACAAATAGAGAAACACATGCCAGTATTTCAAATGCAAGACTCTGGCTTCCTTGAGACAGAGGCTCAGCCACCGGTTGGGATGGAAGGGCCAGAGTACTTTGCGTGAATGCACTGTCCACTGGCATGACAGGGTTATATGTCAGACTGTCCTGCTGCATGTCAGTTGCCTCGTTTTGCCTTGTATCCCATTTCGTTCAGCAGATTTGTCACCCGGTCCCGGAAATCTCCCTGAATGGTAATTTCCCCGTTCTTGGCGCTTCCTCCCACTCCGCACTTGACTTTCAGAGTACGACCAAGTTCTGCGAGGTCATCTTCACTGCCTGTGAATCCGCTCACTAACGTGACTTGCTTTCCTCCCCTGCACTTGCGGTCGATGGACACGATCAGACGTTGTTTTGAAGGCTCAAGTGTCTGGGGCTCCTCTGTTTTTTCTTCTTCATATTTGAAATCTGGATTGGTCGAGAATACCACTCCAAGTCTTTTTTTCCAATCATTATCTGCCATGTCAAAGTCCTGAAAGATGAATCAAAAGAAATATTTTTGCAAATATAGACAATATCATTGTATATTTGCTTGTTTGAACGTAATATGAATCATATAGAAAAGTAATGGATAAGAAAAAATTCAACCTTTGGAACAGAATAGTCGCCCTGGTTGTCCTTGTGATATCTGCCGTGACATATCTGCTTACAATCGAGCCTACAGCCTCTTTCTGGGATTGCGGCGAATTCATAGCATCATCATATAAACTCGAAGTGGGACACCCTCCCGGAAACCCTGTGTTCCAGCTGTTTGCGAGGATATTCACCATATTCACAGACGGTGCCCATGCCGCCGTCGCGGTCAACGCCATGAGTGCGCTTTGCTCAGCTCTGACCATTTTCTTCCTTTATCTGACCATCGTCTTCCTTGCCAAAAGATTGTTCAGGCCATCTGAAGACGGTACTTGGAAGACATCTTCAGCCATTGCCATTTTCGGCAGCGGTGCGCTCGGAGCTCTTGCATATTGCTTCAGTGACACATTCTGGTTCTCTGCCGTTGAAGGTGAGGTCTATGCGATGTCGTCCCTTTTCACTGCACTGGTTTTCTGGGCTATGACAAAATGGTATGAGCAGGCAGATACTCCTTATGCTAACAGATGGATCGTGCTGATTTCCTTCCTGATGGGACTTTCAATCGGAATCCACCTTCTGAACCTGCTGGCGATACCAGCCCTTGTATTCCTTTATTTTTATAAGAAGAGGGAGGACGGTCATTACACCTTGTGGGAATATGTGAAGATATTCGCCCTTTCCTGCATCATCCTTGCAGTCGTCCTGTTCGGCATCATTCCTTATCTTCCGAAGGCGGCAGCTTATACCGACCTTTTCTTTGTGAATACACTCGGGCTTCCTTTCAACAGTGGTGCGGCATTTTTCATGATTGTGCTAATTGCCCTTTGCTTCTGGGGTCTCTTTGAGACCATGAAAAGAGGTAAAGCATTGGCCAATACCGTTTTATTGGGCTTTACGACCATCTTCATCGGCTTCTCGCTGTTCTCGATTGTCATCATACGTTCAAACGCAAAGACCCCTACCAACGAGTATCAGCCTGACAATGCATTCAAGCTCATCCGTTACCTTAGCCGTGAACAATATGGAAGCACGCCATTGATTTACGGCCAGTATTTCGATGCCCCTTATGATATCGAGACTACAAAATACTGGACACCTCTGGGAGACAAATATATAAAGGCAGACGGCCCGGGTGAGATAAAATACGAATCTTCCGGAAAAATGCTTTTCCCGAGAATGTGGTCAAATTCCGATCCTAAATATGTGGCTTTCTATGAGTCATATATGAACGGAGGCGGAAAGAAAGTCCCTGGTGCAGAGCATAAGAAGCCTACTTTCTGGCAGAACCTCAGCTTCTTCTTCGATTACCAGATGAACTGGATGTACTGGCGTTATTTCATGTGGAACTTTGCCGGCAGACAGAATGACATCCACAGTCCTTCCCCGGGCGACATCATGGCAGGCAACTGGGAATGCGGAATCCCTGTCATAGACCAGATCCGCCTCGGTGACCAAAGCGATGCTCCGGATTTCCTGAAGGACAACAAGGGCAAGAACCACTATTACCTTCTTCCTCTTATTCTTGGTCTTATCGGTCTCTTCTTCCAGTTTGCAAAGGACAAGAGAGGCAGCTGGCTCACCTTCCTGCTCTTTTTCATGACAGGAATTGCCATCGTGCTCTATCTCAACCAGCCTCCTTATCAGGTCAGGGAAAGGGATTATGCCTATGCCGGATCATTCTATGCATTTTCAATCTGGATAGGTCTTGCAGTTGCTGCAATATTCACTTGGATCATGGACCTTGTTTCCCGTAAGGGCAATGCTGAAAAGGCCAGTGTCCCTGTGGCTGCCGCTGTATCCATCGTGCTTATGGGGGTGCCTGTGCTGATGGCTTGCCAGAACTGGGACGACCATGACAGGAGCAACCGCCGTACCGCCGTGGAGATGGCGACGAATTACCTTAATTCGGTGGGACAGAATGGAATACTTGTGACTCACGGCGATAATGATACCTTCCCGCTCTGGTATGCGCAGGAGGTGGAAGGCATCCGTACGGACGTGCGTATCGTGAATACATCCCTTCTGGGAACAGACTGGCATATCGACCAGATGAAATATGCTGTCAACGAGTCCGCTCCGCTTCCGCTTTCCGTCGGTCCGAAGCAGTATCTGTACGGAACGAATGACTTTGTGTACATATATGACACGAGGGATTCTGTCTTTGCGCTCTCGGATGTCATGAGGGTGTTCAAGCATCCTGAGGCAAAACTTCCGCTGACAAGCGGGAAGAAGGTGGACTACATCATGTCCCGCAAATTCATCATCCCTGTCAACAAGGAGAATGTCATCAAATACGGAATCCTTGACGAAAAATATGCAGACATGATTCCGGAAGAGATTATCCTCAGCATTCCTCCGGACAAGGATTATCTGACCAAGCAGGAGCTCTTTATGCTCGATTTGCTGTCAAATTATCAGTGGGACCGTCCTCTCAATCTTCTGAGCATGGGAGGTGATATCAACATCGGCATCAAGGATTATCTCATGTATGAAGGATTCTCGTACAAATTCGTTCCTGTCAAGAACCGGATGAAGCGGGATGAAATCGGTTTTGCGGATCCGGAAGACCTCTACAACAAGATGATGAATGTCTTCAAATGGGATGCCCTGAAGAGAAATGACTACTTTGTTGATTATCAGAACTTCTACACATTCTGTGGCGTTCTTTCCCAGAGGCAGGTTTTCGTCAATGCCGCGAAAGAAATGCTCAAAATCGGTGATAAGGAAAGGGCAGAAAAATTGCTTGACAAGTGCATGGAATGCGTTCCGGAAGAAGTCTATCCATTGGACATCTCGTACATGGGCTTCTCCAACGAGTTCATGGTCATCGACCTGATTGACCTTTATTATATGTGCGGCCGAAATGAAACTGCCCTTGAACTCTCGAAACGCTTCGTGGAGAAAATCATGCAGTCAACCTATTTCTACCTGCAGTACTATGACTATGCCAAACATGAGTTCGACATCTGCTACAACTGCCTGCAGTACCTGGCAGAACTCTCGGACGAAAACGGCAACACTGAGTTCGGCACAGAAATCCGCGACCGCTTCAACTCCCTCCTCGACCTCGCCGAATAGCGTGAGGAGGGAT
>JBJFDE010000182.1:11851-27367 GCA_051889855.1 Candidatus Cryptobacteroides sp.
ATCCGCGACCGCTTCAACTCCCTCCTCGACCTCGCCGAATAGCGTGAGGAGGGATTGTAATGTCATCTCGACTCAACAAGGGCGAACTGTCATCTCGACTGAGCGAAGCGAATGGAGAGATCTGAAGCCTATCTTCTGAGCCGTACGACAACACTCAGCGGAAGGAGCTTGCCGAAAGAATCTTTCAGGACAAGCTCCCCGCTGTCAAGCGACTTGAAGGCAGTGCCCTGACAGAAGTTCTGGCGCACGATAGTTTCACCCAGGACGGCAGAGAATCCGTTTGAGTAGAGGTTGAGGACCATGAAACTGTCCTGCGGGGCGAGAATTGAACTGACGCATTTGAGCATGTCGTTCAGACATTCGTCAAGCTTCCATTTTTCGCCGTCAGGCCCGTGGCCGTAAGCTGGCGGATCCAGGATAATTCCTTGATAGACATTACCCCTTTTGGCTTCACGTCTTGCAAATTTCAGGGCATCCTCGACAATCCAGCGGATGTTGTCCATGCCGCTTTTCTCCATATTGCCCCTTGCCCAGGTGACAACCTGACGGACTGAGTCAAGATGTGTGACGTCGGCCCCTGCTGCCTTTGCCGCAAGGGAAGCGGCACCAGTGTAGGCAAAGAGATTGAGCACCTTGGGTTTAGGTGCTCCGTTCTGCTGGGCCTTCTGCACAAGTTCAGAGGTCTGGCGGTAGATATATTCCCAGTTTGATGACTGTTCCGGGAAGACTCCCACATGCTTGAAGGAAGTCAGCCCGAGGCGGAGAGAGAAATCAAGGCCCTGCTGGTCGCCTTTGTAACGGATATACCACTGGTCCTCCATCTTCCTGCGCCTTTCCCAGGTGCCGCTGTCCTCTTTTCCGGCTTTTCCGAAACCGGCACCGGTGTGGAAACGGGTATGAATCATTTTGTTCCACTGTTCATCGGACATGGATTTATCCCAAAGAGCCTTTGGCTCGGGACGGGCCATGACATAGTTGCCGAACCTTTCCAATTTTTCGAAATTGCCACAATCGAGCAGCTGGTAATCCTTCCAGAATTCTCCCGGATATTCTATGGTCATCATATAATTATTCAAAATTAGCTTCCGTACCCGTGCACGGTTGTATTTGGTCCTGCAAAGATAGGTTAATTTATTGTATTTCCCCGAAATTTGCTAAATTTGCCGAGATAAATGAATTGTGGTCCGTACAATGCGGCACTAACGGAAATTATTTCATAACACATAAGCATTATGCAACAGCACATTGACACTTACGACTTTGCCGGCAAAAAGGCAATTGTCAGAGTTGACTTCAACGTTCCATTGAACGAGAAGATGGAAATCACAGATGACACCCGTATCAGGGCAGCAATCCCTACTCTCAAGAAGGTTCTTGAAAAAGGCGGATCGCTCATCATCATGTCTCACCTCGGACGTCCTAAGGGAGTAACTGAGAAATTCTCTCTCCGTCACATCCTCGGCCGTGTTGAGGAACTCCTCGGAGCCCCTGTAAAATTTGCAGAGGACTGCCAGGCTGCTGACGAGCAGGTAGCTGCTCTCAAACCAGGTGAAGTACTTGTACTTGAGAACCTCCGTTTCTATGCAGAAGAGGAAGGAAAGCCAAGAGGACTCGCAGAGGATGCTACAGATGAAGAGAAAAAGGCTGCCAAGGCTGCTGTTAAGGAGATCCAGAAAGCATTCGTCAAGAAGCTCGCTTCTTATGCTGACTGCTACATCAACGATGCATTCGGAACTGCACACCGTGCACACGCATCTACTGCTCTCATCGCAGAGTACTTCCCTGAGGACAAGATGTTCGGTTATGTGATGGAAGGCGAGATCAAGGCTATCGACCGCGTTCTCAACAATCCTGAGCACCCTGTAACAGCTATCATCGGCGGAGCAAAGGTATCTTCAAAGATCGGTATCATCGAGCACCTCTTCGATGCAGTTGACAACATGATCATCGGTGGCGGTATGGTTTATACCTTCATCAAGGCTCAGGGTGGCAAAATCGGTAAATCCCTCTGTGAGGATGACCAGATGGAGCTTGCTCTCAACATTATGAAGAAAGCTGAGGAAAAAGGCGTTAAACTCTTCCTCTCTAAAGAGGTTGTCATTGCTGACGCTTTCTCAAACGATGCAAACACCAAGATCTGCCTCAACAACGAGATTCCTGATGAGTGGGAAGGCGTTGACGCTGCTCCAAGCACACTCGCAACTTGGGAGGAGGTTATCATGAAGTCAAAGACCATCCTCTGGAACGGTCCTGTAGGAGTATTTGAGATTCCAGCATTCGCAAAAGGTACCAACAGAGTGGCTGAGATGCTTGCAAAAGCAACTGAAGCAGGCGCATTCACCCTCGTAGGTGGAGGTGACTCAGTGGCAGCAGTAACTCAGATGGGCTTCGCAAACAAGGTAAGCTACGTATCTACCGGTGGCGGTGCAATGCTCGAATACCTTGAAGGCAAAGTTCTCCCAGGTATCGCAGCTATCAGAAAATAATCTGACAAACGACGACAATGAGGCTGGAAGATTTATTTTCCGGCCTCATTATTTGTTATCTTTGCGCACATTGAATTATCTTTGCGCACTTATTTTTTTATTTTTATGCTGGAAACCTTATTCATACATTGGCACATGAATCCGGAGCTGTTTCATATCGGCCCGCTTTCAATTCGTTGGTATTCAATTCTTTTCGTGTCCGGATTCATACTTGGATGGTTCATATTCAAGTGGTTTTTCCAGCGGGAGAAAATATCTACTGACCTGCTGGATCCTCTTTTGTACACTCTGCTGATAGGTACGATAGTCGGAGCCCGCCTCGGACATTGCATATTCTATCAGCCGGACTATTATTTTGGCAGCTGGCAGGGCTTCTGGGAGATATTCATGCCTTGGAAGGGCGGACTTGCCAGTCATGGCGGCACCATTGCACTTTTTATTGCGATGATATGGTTTGCCCATCATTATGGACGCAAACACGATTTTGACTTTGTCTGGATACTCGACCATCTTTGTATCGCCGTATGTTTCGCCGCGACATTCATCCGCCTTGGAAACCTCTGCAATTCAGAAATTTATGGTGATGTCACCAGTCTTCCATGGGGTTTTATCTTCGAGCTTCGCGGAGAAACCGAGCCGAAGCATCCGACTCAGTTATATGAGGCCCTCAGCTATCTGATTCTAGGCTTCGTACTCCTTTGGATGTACAGGTACAAATTGGACAAGATTTACAGGGGCACATTCATCGGTATCTTCTTCATCGTACTTTTCGGCATGCGTTTCCTCATAGAATTCATCAAGGAACCGCAGGTTGGATTTGAGGAAACAATGGCTTTGAACATGGGACAGATTCTCAGTATTCCGTTCATTCTCATCGGTGTCGGCTTCCTGGTTTACGCCTTCGTCCGCAAGGTTCCGGCAGCCGCCGTCCATCCTCAGAAACCCAAGTCCGAACCGACTCATTTTGCCAGGCCGACCAATTCAAAATAGGGTTCCGGATTCGTCTAAATGACAGTTCCATTTGTTCCATTTGGCCCCTATAGTCGCCAAATGGAACAAATTTTATTGTATATTCCGAAACTGAATGACATGGCGTAAATTTTGCATACTTTCCGCGGCTTTGAAAATTTATATTATAATAGGTTAAAATAAAAGATGAGAAAATTATTGGTTTTTACAGTGATTTCATCCGCCGTCCTTTTTTTCTCTGCTCCAGTGAATGCACAGCATAAGACAAAAAAGGGTGAAGAGGCGCCAAAGACGGAGACACAGCTTCTGCTTGAGAAGGCAGAGACTGCCGCTTCTCCTCTTGTAATTACATTGGATCAGGCACTTCAGATTGCCTTGAGTGAAAACATATCGGTGAAAGTGGCCGATAAGGAAATTGAAAGGACAGAATATGCCAAGAAAGGCACTTACGCGTCCCTCTTCCCGCAGATTGATATCTCCGGAGCTTATCAGAGAACAATCAAGAAGCAGGTTATGTATATGGATTTTGATATGGGCTCACTTGGCGGTGGCGCCGGAGCGGGTGCCGGAGAAGGAGCTGGAGAAGGTGCCGGAGAAGGTTCAGGCGAAGGCGAAGGTAATGTCCAGGTTCCTGAAGGCGCTGGAGAAGGTGCCGGTTCCGGTGCTTTGGCAAACGGAATGGAAGTCGGCCGTTGGAACACCTGGAGCGCAGGAGTAAGCGCAGCAATGCCAATTGTCAACGCACAGCTTTGGGAGAGCATCAAAGTGTCTGGCAAAAGCGTGGAGCTTGCAGTAGAGAAGGCGCGTGCATCAAGACTTGACATGGTATCGCAGGTAAAGAGCGCGTATTTTGCCACCCTTCTCGCGAAAGAGGCATTTGACGTTTACAAGCAGGTGTATGAAAATGCTGTGAGCAACTATGAAGAAGCTCAGAAGAAGTACAATGCCCAGAAATGTTCAGAACTGGAGCTTACAAGAGCAAAGACGAATGTTGCCAATGCCATTCCGAACGTTTACAGTGCAGAAAGCAATGTCATTCTGTCACTTTGGCAGTTGAAGGCTGTCATGGGTGTTGACCTTGACCTTAACATTGACGTGGCAGGAGCTCTGGAGGACTATTCAACTGAAATGATGCGTGATATCAATGAAGCTGAAGGCCTCGACCTTTCAAACAACACCACAATGCGTCAGCTCGCAATTCAGGCAGAGCAGCTTGCAAGTTCAATCAGAGTTCAGAAATTCGCCAATATTCCGACTCTCTCGCTTGGTTTCAACTTCAGTATGAACGCCATGACCAATGACTTCAATTTCAGCCAGTACAGATGGACTCCTTACTCTTACGTAGGACTCAGCCTGAGCATCCCGGTATTTGCCGGCGGAAAGAGATATCAGGCCATCAGGCAGGCAAAGAACCAGTACGAGCAGGTTCAGTTGCAGACAACCAACACCGAGCGTCAGCTCAAGATTGCCATCAGGCAGAGCCTCAATACAATGGAGACCAGCATGAAGACATACTATTCGTCTGTCGAAGCAGTCAAGATGGCTCAGAAAGCTTATGACATAGCTGAGAAATCATATCAGGTCGGACGCAGCACACTCATCGAGCTTAATGATGCGCAGCTTGCACTTACACAGGCTAAACTTGCTCAGAGTCAGGCAGTTTATAATTTCGTCACTGCCAAGGCGCAGCTCGAGAATACATTGGGTCAGGATTTTATAGAAGAATAATTAATAAGGAGAAACATACATGAAAAAGTTATTTAAGAATGCTCTTATCGCAGCTGCGTTGTTGTCGGTGGCAGCTTGTGGCAATTCAGGAGAGAAGAAGAGCGCTGCTGCAGATGAACAGGAGCAGACCCCAAGAGTTCAGGTCGCAACATCTGTAATCAAGAATGTGGATCAGACAGAGGTATATACATCCACAGTTCAGGCATTTGTAAAGAACAACATCGCCCCTCAGAGCGGCGGACGTATCAGCAAAATATATGTTGAAGTCGGTGATTTCGTGAAGAAAGGACAGGTTGTGGCTGAAATGGACAAGACCCAGCTTGCCCAGATAGAGCTCCAGCTTAAGAACAATGAGATCGAATACAATCGTCTCAAAGGTCTTTTTGATGCCGGCGGACTTTCCCAGTCAGACCTTGATGCCATTGAAATGGCTTACAATGTCAGCAAGACCAATTATGACAACCTCCTTGAGAACTCCGTTCTCGTATCTCCGATTGACGGTGTCATCTCAGCAAGGAATTATGATGCAGGCGACATGTACACAATGAGCCAGCCTCTTTACACTGTCGAGCAGATTGTCCCTGTGAAGATGCTTGTGGGCATATCTGAGGTTGACTACACCAAGGTTAAGAAAGGTGATTCTGTGGAGATTGTGGCTGATGCCATCCCTGGCAAGACTTTTTACGGCAAAGTGAATCGCATTTATCCTACTATCGATCCTATGACAAGGACTTTCACCGTAGAGGTTGTTGTTGACAATAATTACAGGACCCTCCGTCCGGGTATGTTCGTAAGGGCAACTGTAAATTTCGGTACAAGACAGAGTGTCGTTGTTCCTGATTTGGCCATCGTAAAGCAGACTGGCTCAGGAGAGAGATTCGTATATGTTGTCAATGCTGACAACACAGTAAAACTGACACCGGTGAAACTCGGCCGCAGGATTGAGACTGAATATGAAGTCCTTGAAGGTCTTCAGGAAGGAGATATCATTGTTGTCGGTGGCCAGACAAAACTTAAATCCGGAATCAAGGTTGAGCTTGTAAAATAAGCCCTGAACGAATAAATAAGAATAAGATTATATGAGCATATATAGAAAAGCGGTCAACAATCCGGTGACCACAGCCCTTGTATTCGTGGCTCTGGCATTCTTCGGAGTGTTCTCGCTGATGAATATTTCCATAGACAGGTTCCCGAAATTCGATGCGAACGTCATCCTTGTGATGAGTTCCTACCCGGGTGCCAGTGCAGAGGATATTGAAAACAACCTCTCCAAACTCCTCGAAAACTCCCTCAACGGAGTCAGTGACCTCAAGAATATTACTTCCAAATCAAAGGAAAATATTTCAATTGTAACCCTTGAATTCAACGAAGGTGTTGATATCGATGTTGCGACCAATGACGTCAGGGACAAACTTGATGCCGTGAACTCGCAGCTACCTGACGGAGCTTCAATGCCTATGATTTTCAAATTCTCGCTTGATGAGATGCCTATCATGATCATGGCGGCAACCGCAGACGAGAGTTTCATGGCACTTGAAAAAATCCTGGACGATCAGGTGGCAACCCCTCTGGCGAGGGTGAGCGGTGTAGGTACCGTTTCTGTTGCCGGTGCTCCTGAACGCGAAATCCAGGTATATTGCGACCCTAACCGCCTTGAGGCTTATGGGTTGACAATCAGCACCATATCAAATATCATCGCTTACGAGAACAAGAATATCCCGAGCGGTTCGGTTGACATGGGTTCCAACTCTTACACCCTTCGTGTGGAGAAGGAGTTCGACGATCCTGTCCAGCTGATGGATATCGTTGTAGGATATTCAAACGGCAGGGCCGTATATCTTCGTGATGTGGCTCGTGTTGAGGATACTGTTCAGGAGAAATATCAGGAGGCCTATATCAACGGACAGCCAGGTGCTCAGATCATTATCCAGAAACAGACAGATGCGAATGCCGTAAGTGTGATCAAGGGTATCAAGAAGGAAATGGAGAAGATTACCAAGACGCTCCCTTCCGATATCAATGTGATCACAGTGATGGATGGTTCAACCAACATCATCAACTCCATCAATTCATTGAAGGAAACCATTGCGCTTACATTCCTCATCGTGATGCTGGTCGTATATCTCTTCCTCGGAAGATGGAGAGCTACTTTCATCATCATCCTTTCAATTCCTATCTCACTGCTTGCATCCCTGATGTACCTCTTTGCAACAGGCAACACATTGAACATCATCTCAATGTCAGCCCTGTCACTTGCCATCGGTATGGTCGTGGATGACGCAATCGTGGTATTGGAGAACATCTCCACCCACCTTGAAAGGGGCGCAAAACCGAAGGAGGCTGCCGTCCATGCAACTCAGGAAGTGGGTATTTCCGTCGTGGCTTCAACCCTCACCATGCTCTGCGTGTTCATGCCTCTTACAATGATCAACGGTATGGCAGGTGTGATGTTCAAGCAGCTCGGCTGGATTACTTCCATCATCATGGTCGTATCCACTATCGGAGCGCTTACCCTCATCCCGATGCTCTGCTCACAGTTCCTCCGCTACAAACCTAAAACAGGAAAGCTTCAGGCACTTATTTTCGGAAACTTCAATAAGTTCCTCAACTGGTTGTCAAGAGGTTACGCCCGCCTGATCAACTGGTGTGTACATCACAGGACAGTTGTTGTATCCATTGCACTCGGCTCGTTTGTAGTCACAATGGTACTTCTTGCACCGAAGATGGAGACAGAGTTCTTCCCTAAGAGCGACCAGGGACGTATCACCCTTAACCTTGAACTCCCTGCAGGAACAGGACAGGATATCACAAGGTCCATTGCACATGAGCTTTATCAGAAATTCGAAGCTGCAATTCCTGAAATAGTTGCTTGCTCATACTCTCTCGGTGAGGCAGATTCTGAAAACTCTTATGCATCAATGCAGAGTAACGGTACCCATATCATGGCCTTCAACATCAACATCGGAAGTATGAATGACCGTGAGAGGTCATGTTCTGAGATTGCTGATGTAGTCAGGGGAATCCTTGCAGATTATCCTGAATTCAAGAAGGTGAAAGTCACTGAAGGTGGTGGCGGAATGGGTGGTGCTTCTACAGTTGACCTTGAAATCTACGGATTCGATTTCCATGAAACTGACCGCGTGGCAAATGAAATGCTCCAGAAACTTCGTGAAACAGGAGTATGTTCACAGATTACCCTCAGCCGTGATGAGTACATCCCTGGTTATCAGGTTGATTTCGACAGGACCAAGCTTGCAGTTAACGGACTCAACAGTTCGACTGCCGCATCATTCCTCAGGGCTGCCGTCAACGGTTCAACACAGTCATATTACCGTGAAGACGGAGAGGAGTATGGTATCCGTGTAAGGCTGGCTCCGGAGTTCAGGACAAGTATCGAAGACATCGAGAACATCCTTATCTACAACAGCCAGGGCAAGGGAATCCGCATCAAGGACCTCGGTCAGGTAATTGAAACTCAGGTTCCGCCTTCAATCGAAAGGAAGAACCGTGAGCGTGTCATCACCGTATCTGGAATCGTTGCCGATGACTACTCTCTTTCTGAGGCAGTTGAGATTGCCCAGCAAGTTATTGATTCAACACCGATTCCTTCGAACTTCGCTGTGAAAATCGGAGGATCGTATGAAGACCAGCAGGAGACCTTCAAACAGCTGATTACTCTCCTTATCATGATCATCATCCTGGTGTACATCGTGATGGCATCCCAGTTCGAGTCATTCATGAGCCCGTTTGCAATCATGTTCTCAATTCCGTTCGCGTTCGTTGGAGTTATCCTCGGACTTGTTATTACCAACACACCTCTCGGTGTCATGGGACTTATCGGTGTGCTCATCCTCATGGGTATCGTCGTGAAGAACGGTATCGTGCTCATCGACTACTCAATCCTTATGCGAGAAAGGGGAATGAGCATCATAGACGCATCAGTGACAGCTGCAAAGAGCCGTCTGCGTCCTATCCTCATGACCACCCTTACAACAGTTCTCGGTATGCTTCCTATGGCACTCGGAACTGGTGAGGGAGCTGAGACATGGCGCTCACTCGGTATGGTCGTTGCCTGGGGTCTTTCAATTTCAACTCTTGTGACCCTTGTCATCATCCCTACCATCTACGCCTCATTCGCAACATGGCAGGAAAATAGAAAAATCCGCAAAGCTGCACGCAAGGCAGCCGCAAAATAAAACAGAAGAAAATGAAAGCAATATTCATAGCATACAACCAGGCCTATAACATGGAAATCGCTGACGCTATCGAAAAGCTCGGATGCAGGGGCATGACCATGTGGAGGGATATCTGCGGACGTGGAAGCGAGACGGGTGAGCCCCATCTTGCGAGCCACGCCTGGCCGACAATGAACAACGCAATCCTGACATTCGTTCCGGACGAGAAGGTAGATGAAATCTTTGCTGCCCTCAAGGAACTGGATGAGGAAACGCCAATGCTCGGACTCCGGGCTTTCACCTGGTCGGCTGAGAAAACGTATTAGTAAAATATACGATGTTGTAAATCCGGTTGCAAATCATTATATTTGTGACCGGATTGTTTATTTTAAATAGATATTATTATGGCAAAAGTAATTACAGATGCGAATTTCGCAGAAACATTGAATACAGAAATGCCCGTAATGGTTGATTTCTGGGCAACTTGGTGCGGCCCTTGCCGTGCAATCGCTCCGGTAGTAGAAGAAATAGCTGCTGAATATGAAGGAAAGGCAGTTGTGGGCAAATGCAATGTCGATGAATGTGAGGATGTTCCGGTGAAATACGGAATCATGAGCATTCCAACCCTTCTTTTCTTCAAGAACGGAGAATTGGTTGACAGGCTCGTCGGCGCTGCTCCCAAGGCATCAATTGCGGCAAAACTCAATGCTCTTCTTTAATTTTTACTGAAATGAAATCACGTGTTCTTACAGCAATTGCCTGTATTATGGCATTGTGCCTCGGCGAGTCACTTGCCCAGGCAAAACATAATGTCGGAGTTATTGGTGGAGCAACCTTTTCAACACAGAAATTGAAAGAGGTGAATTCTTCCACTCTCACTCAATATCATGCCGGTCTGGCCTTCAAATTCAGACTTCCTCTCGGATTTGCCCTCCAGCCTTCAATCTTGTATCAGGTCAAGGGAGCGAAGCTTGAGGATGCTTCGAATTTGAATGTTGGCTATCTGGAAGTCCCTGTCGCATTGCAGTGGGGTCCTGATTTGATTATCTGCCGCCCTTATGTCGAGTGTGCACCGTTTGTCGGATATGGTCTTAACAACTCCATCAAGGACTGGACGGATTTGAATCGTTTGGAATATGGCGTAGGCCTGGGAGCAGGACTCGATATTTGGAGATTCCAGATCAACGCACGCTATAACTGGAACTTCGGCTCACTTGCACATGCCAACTTGTCTGAGAATAAGAATGAGGTTATTCAGGCATTCAAGGACAGGAATTTCGGAGGAGTAACCCTCTCTCTTGCCTTCTACTTCTAATCGATGGATTTACACATTGTTAAAAAACATTTAGGCAGAGACTGGGTCGCTGTAACTGATATGATCGGCGATGTCCTGAACAGTGATATCGCCCTTCTTAACTCCCTGAATGACAGTGTACTGTCAAATTCGGGGAAACAATTGCGTCCTGTACTTTCCCTGCTCATGGCACGAGCATGTTCTTCCGAAGGGAAAACCGAAGATGCATCCATCAGATATGCCGCAGCTTCTGAACTGCTGCACAATGCCACCCTTTTTCATGATGATGTCGCTGACGGAAGTGATACCAGGCGCGGTGCCCCCACAATCAATGCTCTCATGGGACCGAATGTGTCGGTTCTGGTGGGGGACTATTGGCTTGTGAAGGCTATGAATGCAATCCTGGTTTCCGAGGCTGATATAAGGGCCATACGCATTTTTTCAAAGACACTCGGAGATCTTGCTGAAGGTGAAATGCTCCAGCTTCAGAAATCAGTGAGTGTTGACACGGATGAGCAGGCATATCTGAGGATAATATACAGCAAGACAGCATCTTTGTTCGAAGCGGCATGCCTGTCTGCGGCAGTATCGGTAGGTGCATCAGGGGTTCTTGAGAAGGCTGCGTCAGACTATGCTGTTGCACTTGGACTCGCGTTTCAGATAAAGGATGATATTCTTGATTATTCCGGTGATGACAAGGTAGGCAAACCTTTGGGAGTGGATATCCTCGAACAGAAGATTACCGCACCTTTGCTCTGTGCATTTGACAATGTAACTCCAGAGCAGCAGGAACATATCAGGGGAATGGTCAGGGACATCCCTGCACATCCTGAATACAAGGAAGAGATAATCGCATTTGTGAAAGTGAACAAGGGAGTTGAGGGTGCATGCCGTATGCTTGATTTCTATATAGCAAAGGCAGTAGATGCCCTCGGGCCGATGCCGGAGTGCTATGAAAAGCAATGCCTGACTGACCTGGCTCATTATGTTGCAATAAGGAATAAATAAGAACAGATGCGCTTTTCGGATATCATAGGAAACAAGGAGGTCATCAATGCCCTCAGGCAGATGGCTGACAGCGGAAGGGTGCCACATGCGATTCTTTTTTATGAGAATGACGGATGCGGTGCTTTTGCCCTTGCCACTGCTTTTGTCCAGTATCTGAATTGCCATGACCACAGGGATGCCGATTCGTGCGGTGAATGCCCGTCGTGCCGCCAGATGTCCAAGCTCATCCATCCCGACCTTCATTTTGTCTTCCCTGTAAACAAAGGTCCCAAGTCATCGGATGACAAGCCCACTTCGGAATCCTATATCAAATACTGGAGGGAACTTGCATGTTCCAATCCATATTTTACAGAGGCAGACCTTCAGAAGGCGATTGGAATAGAAAGCAAGAACGGACTGATAGCCGTGGCAGAGGCCAGGAATCTGTTGACAAAGCTTTCATTGTCCTCTGTGTCAGATGGTTATAAGGCGGTAATCTTCTACCTTCCGGAGAAAATGAATCAGGAGACAGCCAACAGACTGCTCAAGCTTGTGGAAGAACCGCCTGAAAAGACGCTTTTCCTTTTCATCACACATTCTCCGGAAAACGTGCTCCAGACCATATTCTCCAGATGCCAGAGCATAAGGGTGATGCCTTTGAGCAAAGAGGAAAAGGCTCGGGTCAGGGCCATGGTTCCGGCTCAGGAAGACCAGGAAATGACGGCATTCATGGATATATTCAGCGACGTAATGACATCTTTGATTGCCGGGGACCTGCTTGGAGCATATGAGAGCATGGAGAATATATCTGCAGGAGAGTCGCGCGAGAAACAGAAAGCTTTTTGTATATTTGTGTCCGATTGTTTGCGGAATATCTTCCTGCTTCAGCAAAACCTGCAACAGCTTGTGTGTCTGCCGGACGAAAATATGACGGAATTCTTCATGAAGACTGCTTCAGCCTGCAGCAATGCATTCTGCCGCAAGGTGTTTCCGGAGCTCGACAAGGCAGTTGCGCTGATAGACCGCAATGTCAGTTCAAAAATAGTTTTCACGGACCTTGTAAACCGTATGTTCGTGAGTATTAAATGATAGTATATGACTGAATCAAAACAATATGACTGTTCCAGGGGATGTACCGTGGAACGCGAGGATACGGGTGAACTCAATTGCACCTACCGTCAGGGATGTTGCAAGCTTGAGGTCTATGACTGGTTGTCGGGAGTAGCTCAGGAACAGTATAAGGAATATTTTGAAGTCCGGTTCAAGAATACACGCAAGGCCATATTCCGCAATGCTTCAGGACAGAGCATCAAGACAGGTGACCTGGTGATTGTTGAGGCTGCCAACGGACACGATCTTGGAATCGTGACTCTGGAAGGTCCTGTCGTGGCGCGTCAGATGAAGTGCAAGAGAATCAATCCGGAGACATTTGAGTTCAAAAGGATATACCGCAAGGCCAAACTTTTCGATATAGAGAAATGGCAGGAGGCCATTGCACGCGAGCATGAGACAATGATACGTTCGCGTCAGATTGCAGCTGAACTCGGTCTGGAAATGAAAATCGGTGATGTGGAGTTCCAGGGAGACGGCACCAAGGCAATTTTCTACTACATTGCTGACGGACGCGTGGATTTCCGCCAGCTCATCAAGGTCTTTGCAGATGAGTTCCGCATCAGGATAGAGATGAAGCAGATCGGAGCAAGGCAGGAGGCTGGTCTGATCGGAGGGCTTGGAGTATGCGGAAGGGAACTTTGCTGTTCCAACTATATTTCAAGCTTCCAGTCCATTACAACCTCTGCTGCACGTTGCCAGGACCTTTCTCTCAATCCACAGAAGCTTGCCGGCCAGTGTGGCAAGCTGAAATGCTGTCTGAATTACGAGACTGCCGCCTATATGGATGCCCAGACCAGGATTCCTAAAGTCAACGGCCCTCTCGAATTTGAAGATGGACTTGCCTATCTGATGAAGACGGACATCCTCAAGGAAATAATGTATTTCTCATATGATCCATCTTCTTTGTCAAATCTGTATGCATTGGATGCTTCTGAAGTAAGGGAAATCATAAAGATGAACAGGAATGGCGTAAAGCCGGAATCCCTTCAGACCGAGCCGGAACCGGCTGCTCCTGAATTCGTTACGGCAGTCGGGGATGACAGCATCACCCGGTTTGATGAGTCACGCAAAAGAAGAAAGAAAAAGAAACGCCCGAAACAGTCACGCCAGAATGAAAATGATGACAAGTCAAAGAAGGCTTGACATAGTGTCGTTGTCCCTTGCCCTGTTGCTTGCCCTGGCAACTCTCCTGTCCTGTTCCTCTCCGGAATCGGTGGAGATTTATGTGCCTGTCAGCAAGGCAGACGGCGCAGGCCGTCTGGCCTTTGTTGCGGACATGTCAGACACAATGTCAACCTATGACTTTTCCATTTATGCCAGAATAGACTGTTCCGGTCGCAGATTTGAAAATATCCGTTCCTTTCCTTTGAAAATAGATATGGTCTCTCCTTCCGGAAAGGAATATACCGAGACAGTATATGTTCCCGTTTCATCATTTGAGGATAGGAATATGTCTGTCCATGACTTTTGTGAAACATACAGGTCCGCCTCACGTCCGTCTGAATACGGGGAATGGGATATATATATTACTCCACCGTCTATTGACGGTCTGAGGGGAATGGGGCTGATAATGAAAATAAACCGCTGATGGGAAAAGACAAACTCAGGAAATTCAGGGAAAACGAGACATTCAGGTGCATGGTCCAGCCTTCTACCGACCAGGTGCTGGGATGCGACCATCCGTTGAAAGGCAATTGGGGCAGGGATATGTTCGGAAACGACAATCCCATTGTCCTGGAGTTGGGCTGTGGCAAGGGTGAATATACGGTGGACCTTGCAATGCGCAATCCTTCATGCAACTATATAGGAGTGGACATCAAGGGCGCAAGGCTCTGGAAGGGCGCTAAGTTCGTGGAAGATAACAATATCCGCAATGTAGCATTCCTGCGCACGAGGATTGAATTCATAGAGTCGCTTTTCGCACCGGGAGAAATCTCTGAAGTCTGGATTACTTTTGCCGATCCTCAGATTGGAAGAGAAAAGAAAAGGCTTACCTCACCGCTTTTCATGAACCGTTACCGCAATTTCCTCAGGGAGGGCGGAATTATCAACCTCAAGACTGACAGCCGCTATCTCCATGAGTATTCCAAGGCCATGGCCCAGAAGAATGACCTTAAGATATTGGCCTGTGGGACAGATATTTATAATGTTGATAAAGAAGATATTTTGAACAGCGAACTGAAGTCTGTGTGCGGAGAGAAATCTGTTGAAGCCCTTTTTGAAGTGCAGACTTTTTATGAAAGGCATTTTCTTGCCCAGGGCTACAATATCACTTATCTGGCATTCACCATCGACCATCAGGGCGAATACCTGAGCCCGGAATGGGATGAGGACAGGTGGAAAGATGAGAACCACCAGGCATTCGCAGTCCAGGTGCACTGATGCTTTTTTTTGCCCGTTTTGCAACATATTCGCTCCTTTGTGCATCTATTGACGGTAAAAATGAAAAGATATGCACAGATTCAAGACCTCCGCGGTGGTTGTAGTCATGCTGCTTTCCACCGCGCTTTCTTTTGCGCAGAAACGGTCAAAAACAGACTTGCGCTATGCTTTCGGCAGTACGATTGACCTGCATTCAGGTTTTTCAACCATGCCATATTCCGTCAAAGGAGATGCGGGCAAGGGCTACGGAGCGACTTCCGGTGGCAATTTCATGATGAGATATTCTTACTTTTTCGGTAAGCATGTGGGTATTTTCGGCTCTTATTCCTTTGATGGCGGCGATGCTGAAATGAATGATTATTTCAGGGCTGTCAACAATGCA
>JBJFDE010000183.1:0-6295 GCA_051889855.1 Candidatus Cryptobacteroides sp.
TGTGCCAAACTGTTGCCCAAGCTCATTTTTAGGTAAATTATTAATTATTCATTAATTATTAATTATTCATTTAATACTATATTTGCATCGACTTTTTGCTATGTGTATGAAGGGTGTCATTACAGCAATTATCTTAGTCGTACTGTCGTGCCTGTATAACCCTATGCCCTGTATGGCAGAGGTAAACAGACCAGGGATTTCTTGCCCTGAACCGGGAGATAGCCTTTCAGCCGATTATTTCAGACTCAACTATGTGTGCGACGAGAGCACCGTTGACGGTAGTTACCGTGACAATGAAGCTCAGATAGCGAGGATATTGCATTATTTGTCAAATTCCCCACATATTGACAGCATAGCCATCTACTCTTACGTATCTCCGGAAGGTTCATTCAGGCGCAATGCTGAACTTTCTCTTCTCAGGGCACAGTCAGCCATGGATTTCATTCTCAAAAACTCGGCGGGGCGCACAGACCTCAGTCCGGAGAATATCAGGCTATATCCCATGAATGAGAACTGGAAAGGGCTTGAGGCTATGGTAAGGGAATCTTATGCAGGTTCAGACAGGGATGATGTGATTCGTCTGATTGCCGATTCCACGCTCAGCCATCAGGCAAGGAAAGCCCGTCTGATGGCACTTGACGGAGGCCGCACGTGGGATATCCTCAAGGCCGATTACATGCCTTCTCTCAGATATGCCACTTGGGTATGTCATTGGGAAAAGCCTGCACCAGAATCCGAACCTTTGGAAATCATCAGGGGGGGTATTATAAAGATATACTCCGGGTACCGGACGATTCACTTTCCCGCATAGTCTATGACCATGCTCCCAATCGTGGGAGAACCATTCTTGCAATAAAGACCAATCTTCTTTATGACCTTGCATCCATCGTCAATTTCGACGTGGAGTTTGCAATCAACCGGCATTTCTCGCTGATGTACGAGCATCATTGTCCGTGGTGGCTTACAAGCAACAACCGCTACTGTCTTCAAATGCTTTCGATGGGAGGAGAAATGCGCTGGTGGTTCCTTACACGCAATCTCGACTGGAACCATCAGGACGTTCTTTCAGGGCGTTTCCGTGAAAGGGATGCCCTTGCAGGCCATTTTCTTGGCCTATATGCATCTGGAGGCCTGTTCGACATCCAAGCCAATGCCAAAGGCTGTTATCAAGGTGAGTGTTTCAGTGCCGGACTCACCTATGGCTTTGCTTTCCCTGTGTCACAGTTCCTGAATTTGGAATTGTCCATATCGGCCGGTTATGCCCGGATACCATACCGTCACTATAATCCGTCCGAAGACTGGGAGGTGCTTATCCGGGACCGTTCCAAAGAAGGCGTTTTGCACTGGTGGGGCCCGACAAAAGTAAAAGTCTCTCTTGTACTTCCGATAAGATTGAGATTAAAGCACGAAAGAGCCCTGACTACAGGCACGAATGTACGGAGACTTACTCCGGCAAGACAGGAAAAGGAGGTGAATTATGAAATGTAAATTTCTGATATTCATGTCCTTGATGATGTTGATGTTTCTCTGCTCATGCCAGAGGAGGGATCTTGTTGATGTCGGCAACATCCATTATGTGAGGGTTTATATTGATGAGCATATCAAGAATGTCACGGAAGGGTTCTACAACGAATCCGATGCGCATCCATCATACAGGCGTCCGCAGATTCTCAGAATTGCACTTGCCGACAAGGAGACTGGAATGGTCCGTTCGGAAAGATATCTGAGGAACCAGGGAGATGATGAAAAGGGACATTATTATGATGGCTATATCATTGCTGATCCCGGCTGGTATTACCTTCTTGTATATAACTTCGACACGGAAGTTACCCTGATTCAGAATCAGAACAGCTACATGCAGGCAAAAGCATATACTAACGAGATAGCCCCGCATCTGCGTTCTCAACTCTATAGCCGCTCAAAGGCACCTGCTGATGAAAGGATTGTGTATGACCCGGACCATCTTTTTGTTGCATCCATCGAGGATGTGAAGGTGCCGTACGTGAGTCATACAGATACACTCCGTACTGTGGAGGGAGAATATTTCGAGGCAAAAAGCATCGTCAAGTCCTATTATGTGCAGGTAAGGGTAAAAGGTATGAAGAATGTATCTTCGGCTGTTTCCCTTCTGAACGGACTCGCCGGTTCGGTCAGTCTCTCGACTGGAATTATAGATGAAGAGGACCCCGTGACGGTCTATTTCGAGATGACTCCGGGAGGAGAGTCGGATGCGGCGGGAATGAGGACGGTTGATGCGATGATATATACGACCTTTTCGACCTTTGGAAAAATTCCATCGGCTGTGAACAATCTGGAAATAACATTTGATTTCATGACCGTTTACGGTAAGCCATATTATGAAACTATTGACATCACGGATGTGTTTTCGACTCCTGAAGCCATTGAGCATCAGTGGCTTCTGATAGACAAGACCATCGTGATACCAGATCCTCCACAAAGCGCGGGCGGTGGATTCAGCCCCGGGGTAGACGATTGGGGGGATGTAAACACGGATATTACTATTTAATCATAATTCTATTAACTAAATCTTTTTGGGTATGAAAACGAATCTATTTTTTGCAGTTTTGGCAGGCGCAGCGCTTGTCGGCTGCGCAAAAAACGAGGTGGCTCAGGTTACCGACGACTCGCAGAGGGAAATAACCTTCACTACTCCGGTTCTTGCACTGAACACTAAGGCAGATGAAATCAGTGGAACTACATTCCCAGATGACAAGGTTTTCAGCGTCTTTGCTTACTACACAGAGGGCACATTCTCTTCTACCAGCACATCACTTTCCCTTTATATGAATGATGTGACAGTTACAAAAGGAGACTATGACAACTCTACCACAGGAGAAAATGGTTGGCACGCAACCCCAGCTTACTATTGGCCAAAGAACACCAATTCAAAATTGACCTTTGATGCGTATTATCCAACCAGCCTTAGCTTTTCTTCTACAGCAGCAGATGGTTTGAAATTGGCTGATTATACGGCTCCTTATGACTACGCTAATCAGAACGACGTGATGTATGCTGACAGAGCTTTTGACAAGACTTTCAGTAATCAGGAAAATGATACAAACAGTGATTATGATGGTGTTGATATCAAGTTCAATCACGCAATGTCTGTTGTCAAAATTTTTGTAAAGGCTAAGGATGCAACAGCCGCTTCTGTTATCAGGGTAAAGAGCATTACTCTTAAGAATATTGCTCAAATAGGAACATTCTCACAGTCTTACACTACTAACGGTACCGGAACAGTAACCTCTGGTTGGGATGTAACCTACACTGGTACTTTGGCAGAATATGCTCCTACATCAGCTGCTGCAGACTATGCTTCTTCCACCGCTATTAATACTACAAGTGCTCAGTATGGCAACAATATGATAGTTCTTCCTCAGTCTTTTGCAACTGGAGGTGCTGTAAATGCTGAGATTGAAGTAGTATATTACATCAAGAACGGTGGCGCATCAGGCCCTGAAGTAGAACAGAAATATTCTCTGTCACTTGCTGGTGCAGATCATAAGGAAGACAGCGGTGCTCAGATTTCTGCCTGGGAAATGGGTAAAAGATACACCTATAATATTACATTTGGTGTTGACGAAATCTTCCTCGCTCCTTCAATCGATAACTGGACCGACGTGAATGTAAACGTCCCTACAATCTAACATTTAATCCCATCCGGCCTGACCGCTGGTTGGGGTTCCAATTAATATAATTTGAAGACTCCAAAACCGACAGGAATATATGAAAAACCCGAATTTTCATATCCCTTTGGCAATCCTCGCCGCTCTTCCGCTCCTTTTCTCCTGCCTTGCAGTTGAAACTTTGAGCCCGGAAGAAGGACCTGGGGACAGGGAAATCCGTGTCAGCACCCCGGTAGTCTCTCCTTCCACCAAGGCAGCGAGCGGGGAAATCGGCATAAATTACGATATTAATGAAAGCTTCGGAGTCTATGGACTTTATTATCAGTCAGGCTCTTTCACCTCCTGGAAAACGGTCCCTTCCGGCGATTCCGACTATCCTGACGGCAGCCAGATTTATATCGACGGAGCGGAATTCCTTTATGATGGCTCGATTGACGACACCTCATCTTCCACCGACCCCAATGGCGGTTCAGGAGCCTGGAGCGCAAATCCGTCATACTATTGGCCTAAATATGGAAAACTCGCTTTTGCCGCCTGGTCCCCATATCGTGCGAAAGACGACTGCTCTTTGTCCTATGATGATGACGGCTTCCATTTCAGCGATTTCACCACTTCTTACGACGGTAGTTCCCATTATGACCTGATGTATAGCGACAGGGTAGTGGACAAGACTGCCAGCGTTGGAACAAGCGCCATATATGACGGCATCGACCTTCAATTCCACCACATCCTCTCTTCTGTAAAATTCCTCTCGAAAGCCGGTTCGGCATCCACTAAAATCAGGGTGAGCAAAATCGTGGTATATGACATAGTCCGCAAGGCCGATTTCAATATGCCATCTTGGACCATAACCACAATGTCTTCCACCGATCCTGGATATGACACCTATTATTATACGGAGTCAAATCCCCTCGTGGTCTATCTTGACGACACCATTACGGAAGAAAATGTGCTTTCCACCTCCGCATACAAGGAAACAGGTTTCGTGCTCCCGATTCCGCAGGACATAAGCTCTGCCAAATTCAAAGTCTATTACTCTGTACAGCTTGGATCGGCGGATCCTGTCCCTACGGTGTCCTCTCCTATAAATCTCGGAGGTCAGACAATCAGCAGCGGAGAGGGAGCCGGTACAGCGCTGAATGAGTGGAAAAAGAGCACGAGATATACCTATTCACTCGTCCTCGGTTTGCAGCAGATTAAATTCAATGTAAGCATTGAAAATTGGAAAGATAGTACAGAAAAAGATATTTCGGAATAATGAGCAAGAGATATAGAATATTGTATTTGTCATTTTCAGCACTTCTTTTTATGGGAGGTGCGCTATCGTGTAGCAAAGGCCCGGCTCCGGATATTGAACCATCCGAAAAGAGGGTGCGGTGGGGAGTGGCAGCCGTGGATGGATTTGGCATAAAATCTCTCGCTGAAAATGTTGCAAACTTGCAGAATTTCTGTACTCCTGAGGAACAAGGCGGAGCTGGCAGAAAAATAGGCATCTGGGCGGATTACAATATCGAGATTGACGGAAAACAACATACAGTGAGCGATGTCTTTGCCGGAACAATGCTATATTACAACCCTTCAAGTTCGGCAACAGATACGAAATGGGAATATTCCGGAGACCCTGCTTTCTGGGTTCCCGGGGGGAAATATATATTCAGGGCATTTTACCCGGCGGGCGATTCTAAAATCAACATCCACGAGAACTCCACTGCAAAGGTGTTCATTATGGATTACAATACCCTTACCACCCAGAGGGACCTTCTTTTGGGATTCAATTCTTATGATACTGTCACAAAGAAGGATGCGAATGGTGCAGATCAGGAAATGTCAGATCCTGTAATGTTCAATTTCAAGCACGCTATGTCCGCCTTGAAATTCGTTTTTAAATTCTATGAGGATGCGGTGGATCCGAGCAAATCATTCTATTCAACCGATTATCTTACATCCTGCTGGCTCGAAACAACTGTTGATGAGGTATTTGCCGTCACTGGTCTTGTGACTTATGGTAATGATACAGAACAGGAAGGAACAATAACTTGGTTTGAAAGTTATGCTCCTGACAAGGGAATGCCTATATATAAATGGGAGAATACCGATGGAGTCCTTTTTGAAAACATCAATGGAGGAAGCAAGACCTATGCGACGGCATATAGCTCGAAAGGTTCTACCGGAGTGGGTGATGCCTTCACTGAGCACGACGGATGGCTGCTGATTGTGCCTCAGAAATCAGAAAACCTGACTCTCAAATTCAAGACGAAGGCTGGTAAGGAAGCCGAGTTCTCTCTTTCTATCCCTGCAAAAACAGGAACCTCCGTCGCAGCAGACGGAACGGTGACAGAGTCGGCCGACGGCACTGACTTCGCTCCGGGCTGGAGATATACCTACACGATTTCCATCACCAAGACCGACGCCCAACTCACCCTAGGCATATCTCCGTGGAACAGACTCGATTCTTCGTATGATATTATATTCTGATGATTATGAGAAATTTATATACATATATCCTCTTTTTGATATTTGCCGTCACTTTCCTTTTTGGGTGTGACAGGAATCGCACGGAGCCTCTTTTGCCTGAGCCGGAGCCTTGCGACCTTGTCCTCGACCTTGTGGTACCCCAGATCAATCTTGGCACCAAAAGCCAATATACT
>JBJFDE010000183.1:6395-7573 GCA_051889855.1 Candidatus Cryptobacteroides sp.
GATGACAGTTTTCCTGATAAACAAAAGCGAGGGAGGTAAATTGGTGGGATACAGGAATATATATTATACGGCAGCAGATAATAAAGGAGACATTTATGCAGAGGGTAGTGACGAGGGGGCAAACGGATGGGTGGATGGCGATGGTAATGTTGTAGCAGATGCCCATTATGGTAACAGGGCAAAAGTCTCATTCCTTTATGACCATCCGGTGCATAAAAATGTAAGCGGAGAGAGTCCGGAAAGGCTCGTCAGGGGAGACTACCGCATTGTTGTCTTTGCCAATTGTTCGGCTTGTCCCGAACACCTTGAAGGACAGCCCGGTTCAACTCCTTATGAGGGGATGACGAATAAATCCGGTACGAAAATCACTACATATTCTGAAGGGATTATGACAGAATTCAATAACAGTTTCGACTCATATCCGAATGGTAAGGATTTTTCTTCGTACGAGCACTATGACGATTTGTACAATTGGATGCTCGAGGCTGCCATAGGCTCTGATGGCGTTACCAGTGAATACCTTTGCAAACCCACACCTATGCCGCTTACTCTTGTTGAGGACATCGAACTGCAGCCGGGGTTGAACAAGATTACCGGCAATCTGCTCAGGGCACGGTCGAGAATCAGGATTGCCATAGAGAACAACGCTGATTATGAGCTTACTGTCCACGACCTTGCTTTCAGCAGTAATTTCTCAAAGGCTAATTCATATTTGTTCTATAATCCCGACGACCAGGACAGGGTATATGACATTTCTGGAGTGTCCAAAGGTGCCCCAAATCCTCAGTCGGACAATGCTTTGATTTCTTTTGTTCCGGACAAGAAAATCTCTGCACGCTCCACAGCCTTGCTTTTCGATGGATATGTCCTTGAAAGCCGTGACACTGTCAATCCATATACTTACACTTTGGATTTGGAGTATGAAGGTGTGGACTATAACAAGGGTGTATATACTCTTCCAGACGGATATACTGCTATAACTTCCTACAATAGTTCCGAATTGGTGGAAGGAGGGTATTACCTTATCAACAGTATCCAGGCCTCCAATGGCTTTCTTAAGGCAAATGACAGCTATTCTATTGTGGATGCTGATGTTAGTGGGTCGGTAGTGAGTGGAGTTAGCTCTTTTGAAGGGATTTCTATCGATGAACATTATGTATGGTCTTTGGAATCCACGG
>JBJFDE010000184.1:0-2091 GCA_051889855.1 Candidatus Cryptobacteroides sp.
CAAGGCAATGACCGGCAGGCCGTCAGAGTCCATGACTCTTCCGCTGACTTTCTTTTTATCAGATGATACTTGCCTTGCCACAGTTGCGGACTTGGCGGATAGGACCACCAACTTCGGGCTCCTGATGTCATAGGCGATTCTCAATCCGTCGAACAGGATATCAAGGGTTGATTTCAAATCCTTGTTCTTTACGTCGATGGATACTCTGGCATCAAGGTCCGGAAGCTCGCTACTGTAGAAAAACTTGAAGCTTCCCTGCTTCTCGATTTCGGGAAGTACTTCACTTACAGCCCTGTCCTTTACTGAGACGGAGATTTGTGCAAATGAAGGAATTGCAAATACGGCTGCAGCTACTGCTGTAATCAGCCATTTCAATAGTTTACTTTTCATATTGTTATTAGTTTGTAATAAAGTCTGTGGTTTTGGCCTGTGGCGGGACTATTTTATTTTCTGTAGAAACTTATGGTGCTCCCTGTCAGGTTATACGCAATTGGGGATGTCTCCGATATTATGTCAAGAAGAGTGTTGAGAGAGGCGTTGGAAACGACACCGGTGTAACGGAAATCCCTGATGGATTCATCCTCAAATACAACGTGCATGTCATACATACGCTCAATCGTTGTGGCGACGGAGGAGAGATTATCGCCCTTGAACTCGATACAGCCATTAATCCAGGGAATACCCAGGTTCGGATCGGTTGGCTGAGGCTTTCCCAATCTGCCTGTTCCGCATTCGCAAGTGATGCTTTGATTTGGATGGAGTATGGCTCCAGTGTTGCCCGACTTGGCAAGAACTTTACCCTCTATCAGGGTTACGGCTTGGTCCTCATTGTCATAGGACCTGACATTGAACTTTGTTCCCAGAGCCTCCACGCTCATACCTGAAGTCTTGACTATAAATGGCAATTTCTCATTCTTGGCTACCTCGAAGAATGCTTCTCCTACAAGCTCGATATTCCTGTCTGAGATTCCGAATCCCTTGGAGTAAGCAATCCTCGTAGCCGAGTTCAGCTTGATTCTGCTTCCGTCCGGAAGGATTACATCGCTTTTCTGACCGTTTGCAGAAATGATTTCGCATTGCCCGAGATTATGGGTGTAAATGCCGGTTCCTTTTCCGAGAAAGATTCCCAAAATTAGGATAGCCGCTGCTGCGGAGGAGCAAACCACCATCTTGAACAATATACTGTGCCTCTTCTTCCCGGATTCTTCCATCAATGCCGCACGGTTCATTACTTTCCCGAAAGCCTTTTCAGTCTGCTTTGCGGAGATTCGGGATCCATCTACATTGTCCCAGCCTTTGAAATGTATTGTCATAACATCGCAGATTAGTATGTCTGACAAATCTGAATTAACGATTTATCAGGCGCATTTATAGATATGATTAAGAAAATAGGTTTTACACCTATTGAGAAATTAGATTATTTGTGGGGATATTCAAAATGCCTCAGGAGAAGAATACAATTACAGCAAGAATGCGACGTATTTCCTTGAGGGCCGCATTAAGCATATTTTCCACAGTTTTCTTGCTTATGCCCATTTCAGATGCTATTTCATCGTTGCTCTTCCCCTCCCACCTGCTCTTTACGAAAACTTCCTTTCTTCTTTCAGGCATATTGGCAACAGCTTTACGGATTGCCAGTTCTTTTTCATCAGCTGTGATTCTATCATCGACTGATGCTTCAACGATGAAATCAATATCATCGATGTTGACAGATGGGCACTTCTTCTTCAAATAGAGCAGGGCCGAGTTGCGTGATGCGACATAAAGATATGACCCGAAGTTGCGGATTCCGGTGATAGATACCTTCATAAGCCAGAGTTTGGCGAAGATGTCCTGAGCTATGTCTTCTGCAGCGTTGGAATCATTTACAATCTCTCCGACAAAGGTTGCGACTCTGGGGTAGTAGTAAGAAAACAATCGTCCGAAGGCTTGCCTGTCACCCTCAGAAACCGATATTAGTATTTCTCTTTCGTTAATTAGCATTACTCTGTAGCCTGCGCTGTGAGCATATCCGTAGTGCAAACTTACAAAAATTATTTGACCCTTGCATAAATTCTTTGTCCGATTCATTTGCATTTCCAAATACAATTT
>JBJFDE010000185.1:0-2082 GCA_051889855.1 Candidatus Cryptobacteroides sp.
AGTATCATGCAAAATATGTAAGACGTGGAAAACTTTTGTTCGTACAAATGCTGACTTATCCAGATGATTGCAAGAAATCCGTTTCGCGACTTGTCAAGCAGATTGACGATTGGAAGGTTTGGTAATGATGTAATATTGGCTGAATGGTGGCGCAAGTTTGTAGTTGAGTAATTTTAATATTATATAATAATACGAAAAGTTTCAGGTTTTTTATTGCAAGATTAAAAGAAAATATGTAATTTTGCACCTGAAAGCTGAGGAAATGTGACCAAAAATGATAGATTTCCTCAGTGTTCAGGGGTGTTTCTTATGTAATACACAACGATATGATTATAGGCAGAAAAGAAGAACTGAAGCTGTTCAGTGAGTTGATGAATTCCAACAGGTCGGAATTTGTGGCGGTATATGGACGTAGAAGGGTTGGGAAGACTTTTCTTATCAGAGAAGCCTTCAACTATCAGTTTACGTTCCAGCATACTGGTGTGCTCGACGCGCCATTGTCCGAACAACTGATGGAATTCCGTGAGTCGTTGTATAGTGCAGGCATGAAACCGACGGCTTTGCCCAAGACATGGAGCGAGGCTTTTCATGCCTTGGAGCGTTTTTTGCAGCAGCTGCCCGAAGGAAGGAAAGTGCTGTTCATCGACGAATTGCCATGGATGGACACCCCACGCTCCAACTTCATCCGTGCCCTCGATCATTTCTGGAACAGTTGGGCTTCAGCCCGAAGGGATATCCTGCTTATTGTGTGCGGCAGCGCCACATCATGGATTATCGACAATATAGTCATGAACTATGGTGGGCTTCACAACCGCCTCACCCGTCAGATTTACCTGCGTCCTTTCTGCCTGCGCGAATGTGAGGAACTGTGCAAGTCTGAAAAGTTGGGCTTTACACGTAGGCAGGTTCTTGAGGCATATATGGCTCTTGGCGGCATTCCGTATTACTGGAGTTATATGCGCCGCGGTGAGAGCGTTGCCCAGAATTTCGACAGGATGTTCTTCTCGGGGAAAGGAGAGTTGACGGGTGAGTTTGATGCCCTGTATGCATCACTTTTCCGCAACCCCAATCCACATCTCGCGATAACAAACACTCTTGCCGGCAAGAAGTCGGGAATGACGCGTGGCGAGATACTTGATGTGTCGGGCATGGATGACAATGCGACCTTTGTCAAGGCTATGAAGGAGTTGGAGCAGTGCGACTTCATCAGGAAGTTCACGGTGATAGGCAAGAAGGCAAAGGGAGCCATGTATCAGTTGATAGACAATTTCACACTGTTCTACTATCAGTTTATGAAAGAGAACGTAAATGGCGACGAGCATTTCTGGACAAATAATTACCAGTCGTCCATTCATAATGTATGGGCGGGACTTGCCTTTGAGCGTGCCTGTCTGCTGCATCTTCCGCAAATCAAGAAAGTCCTTGGTTTTTCCGCCGTCATCAGTTCTGCACATTCTTGGTCGTTCAAGCCAGCCGATGGACATGGCGTGCAGATAGACCTTCTCATAGACCGCAATGACGACTGTATAAACCTGTGTGAGATGAAATATTCCACTGCGAAATATCGTTTGGACGAGCAGGAATACGAGCGACTTCAGTATTGTCGCGAGACTTTTATTGCCGAGAGCGGAACGTCCAAGGCAGTGCAGCTGACCATGGTCACTCCCTTTGGCTTGGTACCGGGAGGCTATGCTGACGACGTACAATGCAATGTGACGATGGATGATTTGTTTCTATAGGTGGGTTCTATTAATTCGCTTTGTTAGATTTCCGATTTATCTCTGAGAGCAGAGTGTCAGTTTATGAGGGAGCGATGCGGGCATCGTGACCGAGGAAACTGGCAGTATGCGCCATAGAGAAACGGAAAGATGACAAAACGTCAACCCGTTATTACTAACTTTTTTGACGGTGGGAGACTTGTCCTCCGGACCCACTGACCAAAGGGAAGGAGTTTCCTTGAGCTTGCGAAAAATTAATAGAATCAACCTATATATAAGAAAAAAGTACGTGTAACAAAAATAACCAAAAGAATATGAGTTTGACAATAACAGCAGCAAAATACGTGGCTCCTCTTTCCGTTGA
>JBJFDE010000186.1:0-2076 GCA_051889855.1 Candidatus Cryptobacteroides sp.
CTAACAGTATAGAACAGCAGGAATGACTGCCGTAATCTGCCGATATTTATTGTTATTTCGTGATGTTTATATTGCGAAATCTCAGCAACAATTCTTCCATACGTTCAATTAGGGTATCGAAAGAGATTGCAGAGCCATAGATATAGCCGTTTACCATATTGTCGTTATAGTCACGACGATATGCTTCGCGAATATTCCCTTTAGGAACAAAATCAATGGCTGAAGGATAATCCAAATCGTAGCTCACATACCCCAGATGGTAGAATTTTCTACGATGTTCCACTATTGCACGATACAATTCTGAATCTTCTATTGCATCCCGTCCATATTCTGTGTCCATCAGCTTTTCCAAATCATAGAGATGTCGGCTCATTCTGCGAGAACGAGGCTGCTCTTTCTGGAATTCCTCGTTGAGTAGAAAAGCTTTCTCCAGGAATGTACGAGAAGGTGTCACCGTACGTATGCTACAGGTCAGTTCTTCGTCCAATTCGGGAAAACGGTCGTGAATCAGTGACGTGATAGTTTTTTCTTCAAAAGGCTCTGACATTGACAAACAACTGATCTCAATCTTGACACTTGGCAGAATATCTCCTTCATAGGCAGGGAAAATGCTTTCGTATTCTACCGTGATGACCGTTGGGTCCCTGTCTGTGTCAATTGGCTTCGGGCCCTCAGGTGAAGGCATTGTGGTTTGATTGCTTAACCTGAATCCGGATATGCCCATCTGCGTGAGTTCTTCTGTCAGTTCCTTTGAGAGCGTTCCGTGAATGAATTTGCGTGAAGCCTTGCGAAGTCTCATCAATTGCGTATTGTTTTCAGCAGCCGCATACGGAATGCCTAATTCCTCAAGAAAGAACTTGCGACCCAAAGACAAGTCAATGTCTTCGCTGAAACGCTCGATGATGGGCCATCCTTTACTGATTGAGGTTCCGCCCTTAAAAAGCAGATAATCACGGCAGGAGGTCTTGAATAATGCATTCAAAACTGCGGTAACCCACCAATCCTTTTCTACTGCACGTTCTTCTATATGTTTGTCGGCAGCTGCTGTCTGGATAGCTGCAATTCTTTCAGATTCATTCAAATGTTGCCAGAGACTCATACTCCTTCAGTTATTTAGAGTTTTGATAAAAATACGGCGAATCCAGGATGGCATTGAAGACAAATCCTCTTGAATTGTGTCAGGCTCCGGATGCGCCAAAATAAGTGCTTTGATGTGACGTAAGTCATCTTCGGTAACATTTTTCTCTCCAATCGATTTGAGAGCCTGCACGATAAGGCAAGTATATTTCCCTTTGACAGCAAAATTCTTGGGAACAGCGCGACGGAATGTAATCGTGCGTCCTCCAAGTGGAATTTTGCGGGCAGAGCCGGATGTGAGAAATACTACATTCATCGGCACTTGTGTGGAAAGTCCAAGAATGTTTTGTGCTGTAGCTCCGGTTGGAATTACCTGCGCATTGTCGCGTCTTGCAATAGCTTCCGCGATTTCTTCAATTGGTGGATACACAAGGCCAAAGCGTGTTTCCTCTGCTTTAAGATATACGCCCCTTGACAGGTGGTGAATTATACCTTCTTTAGCCAGATCCGAAAGAATCTGTCCGACATATTCATCATCAAATTCAGGGAAACTGTTATTGAAAATCAGTGTCCCGTTCGGAGCATCCTGAATCCTCGATTTAATAACATTTATGACCTTGTCTTCTTTTGCCATAAAGGATAATTTACTCGGTTATTTTTGCAAAAATACCGATAAAATCTGAATTGCAAAAGATGTTTAATGAAATTTCATTCTCTCTCCCTCATACCCCTCATCATACAGCACCACGCCCCTCTGCGGCCCTGGATGCATGTGTGAGATGTGGATGAATGTCTTGTAAAGAATCATCTGGTCAAAAGGCAACTTCTTCTTCATAACGAGTTCTGCAAGTTCAAAAGGATTGTCAGAAGCAACGTCCGCAGCCTGGCCTTTGGTGTGCTGGGAGTTCATCGCTCCTTTGAGAGCCTTGTTCAGTGCCTGGCATCTGTAGCCGGAGTTGATGTGCAATGGCTTGCCGAAGGCAGAGCGCAGCGGCTGAA
>JBJFDE010000187.1:0-2070 GCA_051889855.1 Candidatus Cryptobacteroides sp.
ATTGAATAGATTTCATCATCAGCAAATCCTTTGTAGCCGGATGTCTGCACGGTGTTCAAGATGTATGTAATGCAGTCGTCCAGGTTCTTCTGTGGATTGCATACCTTCTTTGCAAAGAGGTCGTTTGCTTCCATCTTCTGCATTATGAATGACTCGATGGCGGTGAAGAACGCCGGTGATACCATTGATCTTATATTGGATTGAGATTGAGTTGCCATAGTGTTAGTTGTTGTCTTGGTTAATGTCTTGTGGAGATGATTTAGGTACGAGACCTAATGAGGATATGAAGTCCTGGAGTTCAGGAGTGGTGGAGATGATGTCTTCGAGGGACATTGTACGGGAGTAACGTAGTGTGTTCATAGTGTTGTTGTGATCAGTTTTCGTCGGTTTCACGGATTTTCTCTACAACCAATTGGATGGTGTATGTGGTCTTGCCGTCTTTAGTGTATTTGTTAGGCCTCAGGTAGCCTGCGACAAAGACTTCGTTTCCTTTTGCAAGGATGTCGAACGGAATCTTGAATTTCTGATTAGGGAATGCGATACAGTTCATATAGAGTGTATCTTCTCCGACTTTCCGGCCGATTGTGAAGGCTGCGAAAGACTTCTTTTCATTGGTAATCACATCCTTTGTAAGGAATCCGGAGAGTTGTACGAGATTGTCAGATTTCATAATTCTTGAATGAATAAATGGTTGAACTTAAACTGTTTTTGATGCCTACCTTGAAACGGACCGGACGTGTCAAGGCATTTTTGGAAAATACTACCCGGAGGGTGGAGATTTTTCAAAAATCTCGTCTTGGCCTTGACTCGTCCTTAGTGGGCCGTTTCCATATTTTTGCATCAAAAACAGTTAGGTTCGACCGTTTGAGAGATATGCTGGCTTTACTTATCTGGTACTTTGTGTCTAGCAGACTCGTGTCTATATACCAATGATCAAATGCCCGGAATTGGTGACTCAAAAGTGATAGAATTAGTGTTTCAAAAATGTAAAATGAGACATTGCCAAACTATTGAAAGATTTTTCTTTGAAACTCATCTGTAACTCCTTGATACTCAATTGTGCCTGAAAGACTTTTGTAAGACTGATTTTTTTGATGTCAAACAATGAATGCTTAACTTTGTATCCGGTGGATGCCCTTTTGACGCATCCGGAAAGTAGTAAGTGTTAATATGTTTGAATATGGGTTATTCTTGTAGCATGACGACTGTCTGTGTGATGATGGGTGTCGTTGCACTCCTTCTGTGTGCCATCCTTGTGACGGCAGTGGTGTTTATACGAAAGGCCGGGATTACAGAGGGATTGTTTCTGTCCAGAATGCAGACAAGGGAGGAGCATATGCTGGCTTTCCAGAAGAAATATGACGACCTTTGCCGCCAGGTCCTGAATGCGGAGCGTAACATCTCGACTCTGAAGAACACTGTAAAAGATAGTAAGGCGTCGTCTTGTTATTCCACGTATCTTGCACAGGTCGTCGACCTGAGACGTTCCTGGGAGTCGGTCACAATATATTTGTCCCTGTTCTCCCGCGTCAGACACCTGGCTGAACTTGATAAAGATGACATAATGGCCAGAGTGATAGCGACACATCTTTCAGAGACGGAGGAACTTTGCTCACGCATCAAGGGTGACCGGGATATGTATCCACTTCAGAGACGTCGTCTTGTCAACTATATGAAGGGGGCTATGGAAGGATATGTCTTCCCGTTGCTTGATGGTCTGCATTATCAGGGTGCTGACGAGTTCTCTGTAACTGTTGAGCGTATCAGGAGTGATCTGTTTTAACATATAGTGGTAAAAAGTGGATAATTGCTTGTCATTTCTACTCTGTATTATGTCGTTACATATTTAGTGGCTATATTTGTATTGAATTTCATCCTATCATCAGTAGATTATGAATACCAGACATATATTATATATATTATTGTCGGGACTCCTTCTTGCATCCTGTGCTGACACCACGGAAGTGGAAAGGTATCTCGATGCTGCAGATGTACATCTTGAGGATAACCCGGAAATGGCTCTGGAGACCCTGGAGTCCATAGACAGGGAAATGCTTACGACGCGTAAGG
>JBJFDE010000188.1:0-2065 GCA_051889855.1 Candidatus Cryptobacteroides sp.
CGCAGGAGCAGATGGACGCACCAGACGCTTCTGGCGCTGAGTCCCTGGCTTCGCAGGCCGTCGTAGAAATCGGTGATTGTCTGTTCTGTCAGGTCAGGGAGTACCACACTCCCGATACCGGGGAGAATGTGGCTGTAAATCAGATTGCGGTACCCGCCCTCGGTGTTGCCATTCCATTTGTGCCGGTTGCTGGTGAACCACTGGTCGCACCATTGCCCGACCGTCAGCTTGTTTTCTTTCTGCATATCATCGCCTCCTTTTGGCAAACGAACAATATCACAGAAAGCAGAAAATAGCTACTGAAAAGAGCGGAGTATTTGCAGGAGAATAACTGTTCCGAACGATGCCGCTTGTTGTCTTTCTTATCATTCTTGTCAGCTGCTGATCAAATGACAAGAATCCGGTTCGGCATCAGATATTGGCTCCGGCCAAGTAGCGTTTCAGAAGGAACGCGCAGAAATAAGGGAAGGTATAGATATCATCACTATATCCGATGTTCCCGCCGGTGAACTTAATACCGCAATGAATATCAGCATACTTCTCGCTGCTGATTAGGGTTCTCATGGACTTGGCAGTTCCATTTTTGGCCTTCACCTCAACCGGGATCAGGGCACTTGCCGTTCTGACGAAGAAGTCCTGTTCCAGGGAAGAATCATCCCGTTTATAGTAATAGAGTTTGTATCCCGCTTTGACCAGCGCTTCGCCAACAACATTTTCGTAAAGCGCTCCCTTATAGACTCCGAGGTTTTTGTTGGTCCGCAAATCCTCCTGGGCTTCTTCATCCAGCATAGCCACAAGCAAGCCGCTGTCGGCAAAGTAGATTTTATACTTCGTATCGTCATAGTTGCCCTGAAGCGGCAACTCCGGGAAGTTCAGGCAGTAGCAGACATTGACCATTCCCGCATCGTCCAGCCATTCAACGCATCCTCTATAGTCGCGGAAACGAGCGCCGGAGGCAACTTTAGAGATTTGGAACTTTTTATTGTCCTTGGCAAGCTGCGCAGGAATATGGTTAAATACATTCACAATTCTGGTCTGATCTATGCCTTCAGCATATTTGCGAATGTCCTCTTTGTAGTCTGCGATAAGCTGTCTCTGTACTTCAAGTGACCCCTCAAAGGTACCTTTTACAATGAACTCACGAACAACAGCGGGCATTCCGCCCAAGATGCAGTAGTCAAGGAAGAGTGAGCTGCATACCGACATCTGTACCTCGTTGAAGGGCGTGAGATTTCGCATATGCTCCAGCATATCTTCGACGAAGCTCTCGTCATAGCCCTTGGCCCACAGGAATTCCTCGAAGTCCAGAGAGAACATTTCATAATCAGTCTTATAGCCTACACTGTTGCTCTCAATTTTCCGATAATTGATGCCCAGCATGGAGCCGCTGCAGATCACATCGAATCTGCCATCGATTTTGAAGAATTTCAGTGCTGTGGCAATCTCCGGGAACTCTTGCAGTTCATCAAAAAATATCAGTGTTTCGCCTTCAATAAACCGTTTGGACGGGTCCATTCTGGAGATATTCTTAATAATATCATCTGCCTTATATCCATCCGCCGTAATCATTTTATATTTCGGTTCTTCCACGAAGTTGATGGTGATCACGCTCTGGTAATTCATATCTCCAAACCGCTTGATCGACTCGGTTTTGCCTACCTGTCGAGGCCCCTTGACGATTAACGGCTTTCTGTCAGGATTGGCTTTCCATTCGGCCAGGAAAGCATCGATTTTTCGTTTCAAGTAGAGCATTTCACTCGCCTCCTTCGCTATTATTATAGCGATACCCGATGGAGAATTCAATCGAAATCACAAAAAATGAGCGAGTTTTTTCTTTATTCGCACATTTTATGAGCGAGTTTTAGCAGTCACAACACATTTTTCGTTTATCGAGAGGGTATGTAATGTCACGCCAGGGCTTATTTCATTGTTTATGCGACGCAATTTCTGAGCTGCTCTCTGCGGCAAAAACACCCGCAGTTGGAGGTAAATCCGGTCGGAAGCACTTTTAATATACAGAATTTCATCCCACACAAATCCCAAAAGACGAAAGCGGTGCCTGAAA
>JBJFDE010000189.1:0-7469 GCA_051889855.1 Candidatus Cryptobacteroides sp.
GCAATAGCCGATCTTGCTAATAGTTCGAGTGCAAGAGAACAGAACAATCCGAAAAACATAGAATCCTGATCTTCATGAAATGCTTCTTCAATCAATATTTTCGCTTTTGAGAATAATGCGTCTTTAGTCCAATTCATTGATATATATTCTTTTAAGAACCCTTGTTTTATCATTATATGCATTCTCTCGAGAATGGATATATTTCCAATTGTCAAAAATGATTACATTCTCTCCAGTCCATATCTTTCTTTCAAAATTTTCTTTCAAAAACACTCCTACTCTTTCTTGTAGTATATAAGACTCTTTGTTTACCGGTCTATATATATGAAAATCAAGACGGAGCCCTTTCTCCCCATTATCTCCGACAACGACTGGGGATATATATCTCTTCCTCCCAGGAACGTCAAGAAAGAAAACTGAACGTGAAATGAGATAATCAAAATCACAAACACCGTCTCTAATAGAAGCAAAACTCTGAACTAATGTTGCGCAGGAACTTGCTGCTTGCGATGTCAATAGTAGATATCTTGCCGGAATATCCCAATATGCCGTATCTGTATGCCAGGGGAAAGATCCATACCCTACCGCATAACTGAAACTTCCAATCGGGCCTTCGCCTTTATCCCGTGCCGGCAAAGACTGAACAATCTCATCCCTTGCACCGGGGACCACTTTCCCGAATATCGAAGCAATCTCAATCAAGTCCATATCTGGAAACAATTTCAGGTCCAATTCAATTATGCCCTTTTCTTTCAATATTTCCTTATAGTTATTCATTATTGGATTGTAAGCGTTCACTTCTCCTGAGCAGTTAGCATATCTTCAATCATCCCCCCTGTAGAACGCCTCAACTAATCTCTGGCCACGACGACCGGACTCAGCACGACGATGCTCCAGAGCCGCTATGGCATCAACCAGTTTCGCATTCTGCTTCTTCAGTTCCGAAATGGTCATGTATGCCAGTTTGAGTTGTTCTTCGGCTCTCATATTCTTCGTTTTTGAATTACGACAGGATTTTCTTCAGTTCGTCTTCAGTGAGGCCGGTTACATCAAGGATGAAATCAAAGGACATACCCTTTGCTTTCAGATTAATTGCCGTCCTGGCAAGACCCTTGGCAAGACCACGTTCTTCACCCTGATGATCAGCATAGGCCATTCTTGAATGATAATCGTACTCTCTCATAAGTTCCTCCTTGTATTCGTTTAATTTCTTCTCGTTGAAATGAGCCACCTCGGCCGCATCGAAAAGTCCCTGAAGTTCCACAAGGTCCTCAGGTTGCTCAGCCAGAGTTCCAATATGCTTCAATGCATAACACCATTTGTCAGCCAAACTCTCGCATTCCTCGATGCTCTTTTCGAACGAACTCAACTCTACAAATATAATAGAAATTGTCTCATCCAATACCTCCAAAGTGTCTTTTTCTCTAAATGTATACTCGGAAACGTACTTCCTCTTGACGAAATTCCCTTTTCTTCGGGCTAACGGTACATTCATTACTGCGATGATATATACCGGCGGGATCATGTAATCCTCAACTCCCATCATCCCCCGCTTCATCTTGGATTCATACATCCGTGACGCATAGCCGACGCAGCGGCGAAAAAAATAGCATTGCGGATAATTCTGCATCTCAACTATTATGTCCGTTCCGTCTTCGGTCCGGCATCGCAGGTCTATCCTGATTGTCTTGCCGTACTCTGCCTTACCAGACAATTCTGTACGCATAAGCCTGAACGATTCTACCTTCCGGCTCGGCGGCATAAAGACATTCAAGAAATCCCTGACGACGTCTTTGTTCTCTTTGTCGCAGAACACCGCCTTGAACCCCGCATCCGACACCACGTCCGCATAACGCCCCGATGCCTTCTTCCTCATTTCCTTTTCCATAGATTCCAAGTTTTACTCCTCCCGCACATCGTGTTCGAGACGGGACAAAACTATGTCATCTCCGGATAATTTCCTATAAGAGTGGTATTTTCTACTGCAGAAATATATGAATTTTAAATTTTTTGAGATGAATCTTTAATTTGCCACCTCAAAAGGTGGTCAATTTTAAGACGAATTTTAAATTTACCACTTTATGTCTCCTCACTAATCGCCCAAAGCCCGATGAAGGAAATCAAAGCTCTCCTTACGTCTTTCTTTCAAAATGGCGTCGACTTTCGTCCAGTCAATTTCTGATGAAGGTACATGATCAGAATCAATCGGGATTAGCCTGTCCATAAGACCGAACTGTCCCAAAAGAGAATTGAATCTTGCCATCCCCCTGAAATCATTACCTATGCACAGGAACGGTTTCTTGAAGAGAATCGAAAACACGCAGGCGTGGAATGAATCAGTGATTACATATTCGGCATCGTGGAAGCCTCGCAGCCAGTTCTCCACTGGGGGCTGCTGCTTGTTGCTAAGTTTCGACTCTTTATCCCCCCTCTCCACTTTCACGTTGACCCAGAAAGGTGTCAAACCAAGTTCCTTGGCAACATTGTCTATAATCTCATCCGTACGCTGCGACTCATCCAGAATGTAAGTCAATAAATTCCCGGCAGATGCGGGAGCCTTTACTGACAATTTATCGTAATCATCAGAAGATAATAGCATTGTCGGATCAAGCGTGCATACTGCGTCAACGCCGAAAATGTCCCTGCATCGCTTAATTCCTGACTCTTCCCTTACCGAAACGGCATTGAACAATGGCACCAGGTTCCTCGCCAGCTTTTTCTCGTTTTCCGAAAACTCATCACTATCTACTCCAAATGAAGCAGCATAAGCAATTCTATTAACTTTTTTATGCCCCAGAAATCCTGTTAGATACCATTCTATCTGTCCTGACATGCAAGGTCGCCAAACCTGGTCACTACCGACTACAAAGATATCGTATTCGTCGGCCAAGGTTTCTTTCCAGTCTTCTGGCTTCAGGTATCTGCAATGAATATTATCAGCAATGAATTTGTCAGTATTCTTTCGCACCCACTTCTGTGGATGCTCAAAGATTGGCAACTTCCTGTCTCCACCCAAATACTTGCGAACCAACCTTTTCCCCCACACTAGAGGCATCAGCCAAGAAGGGTGAAGCTTAGGGAAGCATGGCTCAGGCTGAAGATGCTCCACCTCGTGTCCCATTCTCTCAAGCACCGTCTGCAAGGCGTAGGCTTGAAGAATGCCCCCGTAATTTGTATGTAAACGAAGAGTCAGTATCGCAATCTTCATAATCCAGTCATCCTGAACACTTTATGTCTGATCTTCCCTATCAGGGATTCATCGTATAGCCTTTCAAAAGCCCTGCTGAAAGAGCCACACCGATGCAATTCTGAAAAAAAATAAGCCCTGTTTATATGTGGCCTGACGGAATGATCGTAGGCAGGATTCCCTGCCACAGCTACCGGCAAATCGACTTCAACCTTCTCAACATCAATTCCTTCAAGAACTTTCTCCCCGTTCTCCGAATTCACGATTAATACACTGCACCCCCTGTCATCATCGAAGTCCGGCAACACGTTTTCGATGCCCCAGAAATCACCGAGGGTGATATCTGCTCCAGAACGGCCTGACTTGGAGTGGCAGGAGTAGCAAGATGGGCGAAGTGTTACATTGTCGAGAAACAGCCGAAAAAATGTATTTTCAGTAAAACATTCTTTGAACTCTACGGACTTTGAAACCGTATTTTTTGCCGCCTCAAAGGCGGATAAACGGACTTTGAAACCGAATTTTTTCCAGCCATCATACTTATCTCTAAATGAAATCGCCTGAATATCAGGCATTTTATTTAGAGATAAATCCGAATTTTTTCCAGCACCGCACTCCGTGCGGAATAATCCATCCAAATACAATCGCCATACTTTGGGACTCGGAACCCCGTGACATATAACTTCCACAGTTACAAGATTCTCATAATCCTTACCAAGATATTTCTTCAAGCCAGCTATCTGGCAAGGAGTTCCGGAGAAGAGAACCTTCCTGTCATTGCGAAGAAACTTTTCGGCTTCAAAAAATGTATCTCCTATCCGACTTTGGATATATTTGGAACCTCTTAATTTAGCAAGAGATTCCTTGTCTTCCACGCATATATGCTCTGCTTCCCATCTGTCATTGAAGGCACAGCCGAAGACAACTCCTCCTTCGTCCAGGACTCCCTCCGCAATCAGGGTGAAAACCCCACCGGAACTGCTTGAAAGCCTGATTTTCTCATCATTGGCTTTAGCTGCATAGGCCTTCGGGGGTACCGATTGTTTTGTACTGTCCAATGCTGGACAAACTTTCTCACAGCGTCCACAGTCGATACAGGCAGCTTCATCCACCAATGGATAGAGAAAACCATCATTGTCTTCCACCATTGATATACATTGCTTTGGACATATATGCGCACAGGCTGAGCATCCGCTGCATTCAGCCTTTTCAGCGAGCCTTGACATATAATCTTCCAACTATTGATTTTGCCTTGTCTATCAGGAATCTGCGCTCATTGTTCGAGCATCCCACAAACAGTATAGACAGAAGCACTGTCACTACACTTATGAATCCCACAGCCAGGAAACGCTGCCAGCCAAATGGCATTGAAATATGTATTATGAACGGCAGGATCACTGCTATGATGGTCACAAGTGTAACATTGACCAGTACATATCTTACGAAATGCATCATCGGTAGCCTTGCCATTTTCCGAAGGAACAAGAGTCTGGCAAACAGGCAGATAATGTCCACCAATATTGCAACTATGTATGTGGACTCCGGTCTCATACCCAGCTTGAGGCAAAGGTATGACAGGGGGAAGTTCAGCAACAATATTCCGCCTACTACTATTTGATAGTTCCTGATCTTTCCGGTTGCATTCTGCAGGTTAATCAAAGTATTTGACAAGGTCCCTATGAGAGACACCATCAATGCCAGCCGGACAAAGTCAATGCTGTGCTCGGGAAAATTTCCGAGCCAGATTTTCAGGACAAACTCCGTTTCAAGAAGAATCGGGACTGCGAAAAACAAAATGATGAAGAACGAGAATTTCGAGCCTCTCTCCACAAGGGAGTGCGCATATTTCAGGTCTCCTGCCGCATATAGTTTCGTGATCTGCGGATTCAGAGCCGTCATGAAGTTGGAGGCGAAGGATGTTACAGCCCCATTTACAGAGCCCGCTATACCTCTGGCGGCATTCAGGACAGGTCCCACAAACAGGTTATACAGCAGGTTGACTCCCTGATACTTAAGAAGGCCAGCCGTGCATCCTATGAAGTTCCAGGTAGCGAAACCGCCCATCTCCTTGAAGATTTTCCGGTCAAAGGACAGGCTGAAACGGCATTCTTCAAACCTTCTCCGGCAATAGATGACATACAAAGCCTGCATAAGTATGCCGAGAGCCACGACTAAAAGCGCATACACTATGAGACGGTCCGTCACTGCGGAACAATATGCTATCAGCAGCACTATTCCGAGTCTGGCGAAAATTTCGAAAATCCCGAACCAGGCGAAGGCTCCCATTTTCTCGTGGGAAATGATTGTGGACGTAAACGGTACTGTGAGCAGTCCGAATATGAATGACACAATCGAAGCCTGGAATACGATACCTGCCGCACCCATTCTTTCAGCCGGGATTGTCATCTTATTGTTCAGAAACCATAATCCAAGAGTCTCTGAAACTATGACAATGACAACGGCCATTGCTATCTGGATGAGCAATGATGTCTCAAATACAGCCTTGAGCCTTTCCTTGTTGCCAGTGCCCAGTTCAAAAGTAAGGAACCTGCTGACAGACGATGTCAGCGCCGATGAAATCAGCGAGAACATCGACACGAATCCACCTACGGCTCCGTATATGCCATAGTCCTCAACGCCAAGGGCATTGAGCAGGACTCTGGAGGTGTAGAGGGAGACCAGCATTCCCACCAGCATCCTGGCATAGAGCATCAGCGTGTTCTTGGCGATGCGGCGGTTGTTGGCGGCGTGGTCCGCCATCATATTTGGCTCGGTAGTGTCTTTTGTCATTGGCCTCGCAATGGCGAAACGTAAGTTTTACCCGATAACCTGCACAAGCTCCGGATGGACCAGGGCCTTGGCGACGGCGATGACTCCTTCAATCTGGATGACGAGGCGGCGGTCACGGGCGCCCTTGACTTTCAGGAAAATGCCCTCGTGGCCTTCCATCGGGCCGGCCGTTACGCGGACACGGGTGCCTTTGGCAAGGTTCAGTTCCTCAGGCTGGAAGTAGAGAAGAGTCTCGTCGTAATCCGCGGTAGCGGCAATGAAGGGGCGCATCTGGGAATCCGGGACTACTATCTTTTCCCCGGCCCGCTTGTCCATCATATACTGGAGATACGGAATCCTCATGCTTTCCTTCAGCTGCCTCATCCCGGACGGAGTTATAAAGACGAAAATCAGGTTGTGAATCGCAGGCACCAGGATTTTCCTGCCTTTGTTCCTGGGGTCAGTACAATGTTTTTTCGGAATGTAGTTTTCAATGCCTAAATTGTTCAGGATAGCCTCGGCTGCCAGCTCGCGACGGTAGGTCACGCGCATTGCAAACCATATTTTTTTATCTTCCGGCATCCGAGCACAGCTATCCGCATAAATTCAATACATTGGGGCTTGAAATCCAATGCAAACCATTGAAAATCAATTAATTATAAGAGACTGCGTCTCTTTGTGGCCGAAAATGCTGAAATAATGGGACAATTAACCGTAAAAGTATTTAAAACGATGTAATGGTTATTATATCAGTCAGTTTCCTTTCACAGAATGCAAAGTTATGCTTTATTTCGAATAATTCAAAGTATTTTGAAGTTCAAAATAGTTCAATTTGTAGTTTAGGCACCCCCCCCCCCCGTAAATAATTGATACATAAACAATTAAAGACACAGACAAAGCAACAAACCTATAGGATTTGCCCTTTTGTCCGTGCCTGAATTTGGCAGTTTGTTCAAACAATAGATTTATCTATGTCCGCCCACGTGCTCAAGGAAGAGTTTGATCGTGTTCTCCATGAGACAGGTGATGGTCATCGGACCGACACCGCCCGGTACCGGAGTTATGACGGATGCGAGCGGCTCGACAGCGTCGTAGTCCACGTCGCCGCAGAGTTTTCCGGTCTCGGGGTCACGGTTGACTCCTACGTCAATGACGACAGCCCCCGGAGCCACCATATCGGCAGTGACGAATCTCGGACGGCCTATGGCAACAACTAGAATCTCCGCCTGCCTTGTAACTGAAGGGAGATCGACTGTGCGGCTGTGGCAGATGGTGACTGTGGCATTGCGGTCAAGTAGGAGCTTGGCAACAGGGAGGCCGACAATCTGGCTGCGGCCTATTACTACAGCACGCTTTCCCTTGATTTCCACGCCGGCCTCGTCAAGCATCCTGATAATGCCTTCAGGGGTGCAAGGTACGGTGCAAGGTTGTTTCTGCCAGAGCGCTGCAACATTGAGAGGATGGAAGCCGTCCACGTCCTTGTCCTTGGAAATTGCCGCAATAACCTTGTCCTCGG
>JBJFDE010000190.1:0-2061 GCA_051889855.1 Candidatus Cryptobacteroides sp.
ACAAAGAAGCCATCGACCTCTTTTATGACGGGAAAGACTTTACCTTTTTACGTGCTCCCATCCTTGGTGGCAATAACATCGGTGCTGGCTGCACCTTTGCCTCAAGTATCGCTAGCAAAATCGCTAAAGGCGAGCCTGTCAAAGAAGCTGTGCGTCAGTCTAAAGACTTTGTGCGTGACGCTATTAATCATGCGGACGACTATGGTGTCAATCAATTGTTTTAGAAGGAAAAAGAGGCTGGGCAAAAACTAGCCGCTCACATATAAAAAACGAGCAATTCCAATTAGGAGTTGCTCGTTTTCCACTTCATGCTTTATAATTATAATAACGACAAAACAACTAGAAAGGCATGAAAATGTATAAACAGTATAACACAAATCAGTTAAGTTTGGAATTAAATCTTGCTTGGGACTTACCTGCCACACATGAGGCTCGTCTGATTAGTCAGTTTGTGGATACCATTCCTTCATCCGTTCTATTAGAAGAAACTTCCCATACTGGTCGTCCTGCCTTTCATCCAGCTATGTTGCTCAAAATGACCCTGTTTGCCTACGCTCGCCAAGTATTCTCTGGTCGAAAAATCGTTCAAATGAATGAAGAAGTTATACCCATGAAATGGCTGAGTCAGGATACCTATGTCTGTTATCGAACCATAAATAGTTTTCGGGCTAGCACACACGCCAATCAGCTCATCAAAACTGCCTTCATCTACTTCACTCTCCTCCTCAGAGAGAATGGATTGATTGAAGATCAGGCTCTCTTCATTGATGGAACAAAGGTAGAAGCTGATGCCAACAAGTATTCCTTCACGTGGAAAAAGGCCGTTGAACGCTACGAAGATGCCTTGAATGGAAACATTTCTGCCCTTTATGACAAACTAGTCCAAGAAGGGGTGAATACTGCCTTGTCCAAGGAAGAATGCCTCACTAGCGAGGGACTAAACCAACTCCTACAAGAAACCGAACAAGTATTGGATGAGGTGGAAGAAGCTATCTCACAAGAGCCTAAAGTCATCAAAGGTGGCTCAGCCAACAGACAGAAACGAAGAAGAATTAAGAAACTCAAGAGAAAGTTGAAAGAGGATTTTCTTGTTCGGAAACAGAAGTACGAACGAGATAAACAGATTCTACAAGAGCGAAATTCCTATTCTAAAACAGATCACGATGCAACATTCATGAGAATGAAAGAAGATCATATGAAGAATGGTCAGCTCAAACCTAGTTACAACCTCCAACTTGGTACAAATAGCCAGTTTGCCTTAGCTTACGGATTGTATCCGAATCCAACTGACACTCGTACACTCAAACCTTTTCTTCAATCCATCCAAACCTTAGAACTCTTTCAACACATTGTCGCGGATGCAGGTTATGGTAGTGAAGAAAATTATAGCTTTATCCTTGATGACCTGGAGAAAACGCCTCTGATTCCCTACGGAACATATCAGAAAGAGCAGAAGAAAAGCTACAAGAAGAGTGATGCCAATCCTGAAAACTGGACCTATCTAGAAGATTCTGACCAGTGGATAAAACCAGATGGGGTTGTCTACTCGTTTAAGAATTATTCACGAAGAACGGAGCAGAATGGAGTTGAGAAAGATATTAAGATTTACGAAGCTGATCCTGTACAAGCTAGTGAAGAGTTAGACCAGTTAGCACGGACGGAAAAAGGAAACCTCAAACAAATTCAGTATAATCCTACGTGGAACTATTTCAAGAACTTAGTCAAAGAGGAATTGACAAGTAAAGAGGGAGCCCGCATTTATGCCAAACGCAAGGTGGATGTCGAACCTGTATTTGGTAGGATGAAGGGTGTTTTTGGCGTGCGCAGAGTGCATGTCAGAGGTCAAAAAGTGGTTGAAACAGAGATAGGATTCCTCCTAATGAGCATGAATCTCACGAAATTGGCTAAGAAATTAGTCCAAGATAGTAGAAACAGAAAGAAAAACACAGACAGATCGGCTGGATTTCATCAAAATCAGCTCGAATCTATCGGTATTTTTTATTTATTGACTAGTTTTTGCCCAGCCTCTTGAATTTATTGTTTTTCTCAAGAGTTTTGATG
>JBJFDE010000191.1:0-7433 GCA_051889855.1 Candidatus Cryptobacteroides sp.
TATCATACTCTCACAAAATTTTTATAAATGTAAAAATTTTTGATAGTATGAAAAATGAATCATTGTTCGCACTGATTGCCGGAGCGGCAATAGGCGTAGCGGCCGGAGTTCTTTTTGCTCCTGACAAAGGTTCTGAAACTCGCCGCAAGATTAAGGAAGCAGCTTCAGAAGGATGTGAGATTGCCAAAGCCAAAGGCTCTGAACTCAAGAAGGAGATTGACAAACTGAAGGATACCCTTTCTGAGGAAGGAGAGCATTTGAAGGAAAGTGCAAAGGAGAAGATTCTGGAGCAGCTGACCAGGCTCGAAAAGGCTCTTGCCAAAGAGAGTGACATAGATGACCAATCAGTTCAGGCATAATGGAAACGGATTTCATAAAACCTGCTGAGGATCTCGGCAAAAGCGTCGTCGAATACTCAGACCTGAAAATCGACGAGCTTAAGCTCAGAACAGCAAAAGGATTGTCAGTTACACTTCATAAAGTGATTCTGACAATTCTTTTCCTGTCCATAGGTGGAATCGTGATGACTGCTGCAGCTTTCGGTGGCATTCTTCTTATCGGAGACCTCATAGGAAGCTATGCAGCGGGTGCTTTCATCGTTTCTGCTTTTTTCCTGCTTGTGCTCGTGGTTCTGTATCTTCTGAGGAACAAGCTGTTTATCAATGGTCTGGTGAAAATGTTCATCCGTCTGTTCTTTGAGGAAAAGTGATATGAAATATTCTGAAATAAAAGACCTTGAGAGTCTTGATGCTGCAAGACAGGAAGTTTCTGAAAAGCTCGGCCTGAAGGGCAGGGAAATTTATGCCAACTATGACAGAGTCAGGGAATCATATACCCCTCTTTCTGTCTTCGCTGTAGCTCTGAAAAGGATTTCGGGCAACATTCCTTTTGACCGTATTCTCCTAAATTTGGTAAGGAGGTTAATATTGCGCTTCAAATAATTATTACCTTTGCAGGAAATGTCCCGTTGAATGGGTGTTCATTCAGGAGGGAAGTAAAACAAAGGTATGATGAACAAAACACTGAAGACAATTCTGATATATGCAGGCATCGTCCTGCTTTTCGTGGTTCTGGCTTATGGTTTCACTCCGGAGGTGCTTTCCGGAAAGATTGTGAACCAGAGTGATATCTCAGCCTGGAAAGGCATGGCCAATGAGGCTGTGACATGGAACAAAGACCATCCTGATGACCCGACTGCATGGACAGGGTCGATGTTCGGCGGTATGCCTACCACTGCCTTCATAGATGATTTCAACGGGGACTGGACAAAGCCGCTTTACAAGGCACTTATGCTGGGCAGGCGTCCTGCAAGCTACCTGCTTGTCACCTTGCTCGGCGCCTTCCTTCTGATGCTTGCCATGGGTCTTGACAAGATCATTGCCGTGGCGGGTGCCATAGCCGTGGCATTCTGTTCATACAATATGCAGATCATTCAGGTGGGCCACAATACCAAGATGCAGGCAATCGCCTTCTTCCCATGGGTGCTGGCTGCCATCATATTCACATATAAATCAGCACTTTCCGATAAGGGTACCCTGAAGAGCCGGCTGCCGCTGACCATTCTGGGCTCCGTTCTTTTCGCCCTTGCCCTCAGCTTCCAGATAAAGGCCAACCATGTCCAGATTACATATTATCTGGCAATCGTAATATTCGTATATGCCCTCGGCCTTCTGATAAGCCTTTGCATAAACAAGGAAAAACGTTCACAACTGAAAAGCTTCTTCGCGGCATCGGCACTGCTGCTCTCGGTCGGCTGCATCGGCATAGCCACCAATGCCAACAAACTCATTCCGACCTACGAATACACCCCATACACCATGCGCGGAGGCTCGGAACTCACTTCAGACAGCGACAGCCACAACCAGAAGGGTCTCAACCTCGACTACGCAACGGCATGGTCCTACGGCATAAACGAAATGCCGAACCTGATGATTCCGAACTTCAACGGAGGTTCTTCTTCAGGAGAGCTGCCGCTCGATTCCGAGACAGGAAAACTCCTCAAGCGTGCCGGCCAGCCTCATTTGAAAGAAACAATGAAGGCCCTTCCGCTATATTGGGGACCACAGCCATTCACCGCCGGCCCGATGTACCTTGGAGCCGTTTCCATCTTCCTTTTTGTGCTCGGACTCTTCCTCTGTAAGGGCAGGGAGAAATGGTGGCTTCTTGCAGCGACAATCATTGCTGTGTTCCTTGCCTGGGGAAACCATTTCATGTGGTTCACCCGCCTGTGGTTCAATTATGCTCCGATGTACAACAAATTCAGGACGGTGTCGATGGCATTGACGGTGCTTCAGGTCACCGTTCCGATGCTCGGTTTTCTGGTTCTGGACCGCATTGTCAAGGAGCAGTACAGCCGCAAGGAGTTTAACAAGGCAGGGTGGATTGCTTTTGGCCTCACTGCAGGATTCTGCCTGCTCTGCGTCATCGTTCCGGGCATTGCGGGCTCTTTCACGGCGGCTTCCGATGCGGGGCAGCCGGAAATCCTTGCCGATGCCCTCTCGCTTGACCGTCAGACTCTGCTTCGCAAGGATGCCTTAAGGTCGCTTTTGCTGATTACAGTTGTGTTCGCTCTGCTCCAATGGGCCTACATGGCAAAGGAACCTTTTGCAGCAAAAGGAAGGATGACCATAATTTCCGTTGCCATCGCCCTTGTGGTGTTCTTCGACCTTTTCAGTGTGGACAAGAGATATCTCAACAAGAGCCATTTCGTAACTCCGCGCGATTTCAATGCCGCATACGAGCCACGTCCTGTGGATGAGCTCATACATCAGGACCCGGATCTTTCATACAGGGTTCTGGACATAAGCGTCAACACTTTCAACGACGCCATTCAAAGCTACCATCACAAGTGCATCGGAGGCTACAGTCCCGTGAAGATGCAGCGTTACCAGGATTTGATAGACCATTATATCAGCCCTGAAATCAGCGACTTATATGGAGTGATAGGGAAAAGTCAGACCATTTCCGAAGTTGAGGAGAATCTTCCGCTTATGAAAATTACGTCCATGCTTAATGGACGCTATATCATCCTTGGAGAGGATTATCCGCCGGTTGTGAATGCCGGGGCCATGGGTAACTGCTGGTTTGTGGATGATGTGGTTCCCGCCGGCAATCCGGACGAGGAAATTGCTCTTGTCGGTGAGGTTGACCTGAGGTCTTATGCGGTTGTGGGCCGGGATTTCGACTGGGTTTATGATGCCCTGCCTTCGGCCGCCGGTGCCTCCGCTGAGGATGGTTCTGAATCTTTGGAGAATGATGTCATTGAATTGACAAGTTACAGTCCAAAGGAATTAAGATATTCTTATAATGCTGATTCTGAAAGGCTTGCAGTGTTCAGCGAGGTATATTATCCTAAGGGATGGAAGGCTTGGATTGAGCCGGAAGGTACTTATGGAGAGGTAAGGCACGGCTGCTATGTTCCTACAGAAAAAGCAGTTCAGCTTGATCTTTTCCGTGCAGACTGGATACTGAGAGCTGCCACCATTCCAGAAGGCAGGGGCAACATTGTCATGAGATTTGAGCCGGATTCCTACCGCATAAGCGAAAACATCTCAAGGGCAAGTTCGATTTCACTCATACTCCTGCTTCTTCTGTCTGTTGCAGGAGCTGTTGTCGGCCGTCTCAGAAGCGGCCGGTAAGCCTGTCGAAAAGGCATGCCATCCTGTGGGTGAGGCTGCGGCGTGAGAAGTTTGCAATATCGTGAGTATCAGCTTCAAGTGTGCCGCTACGGAAACGTTCCCAGCACAGGTCTATGTAGCGGCTGATTGAAGCGCTGTCTTCCCAGCCGAACACGAATCCTGCCTGAGTCTGGCTGATGATGCGGGCCATGGCTCCGTCGGTCTGACCTATACCGAGTATAGGTCGTTCCGAAGCCAGGTATTCGAAGAGTTTGCCTGGCAGTGTGGCACGGTACTCCGGTTCCTTCCTGAGAGGAAGTATGAGAAGTGAGGAGCTTTTCTGAAGGCAGACTGCATCGTTGTGGTTGAGGTAGCCGAGGTTTTCAAGATTTTCTTCGAGTCCTGCAGCCACTATCGAGTCAATGATTTCCTTGTCGGTCTTTCCGGCAAGCCTTATGCGGAGCAATTTTCTGAACTCGCCGTCAGACTTGCATTTTTCAGCAAGGACGTTCCATAATGTCCCGGGATTACCGTCAGAGGCAAACAGACCGGTGTGTGTTATGCTGAAATACTCGTCCCGTTGAGGTTTTACTGCAAAATCATCTTCGTCGAATCCGTTGGTTATCAGCTCCACTTCGGTAGTGGTCATAGCCTTGAATTCATCCTGGACCAAAGGGGAGACTGCAACGACGACAGAGGCATCGTTCAGCACCCTCCTTTCAAGTCTTGCATGCTTGCGCTCAGCCCAGGGACTGAGAGACAAATGCTTGAAATAGAACATCTTCGTCCATGGGTCACGGAAGTCTGCAACCCAAGGTATGCCTGTTGCCCGAGCCAATTTCCTCGCAATCAGGTGCATGGAATGAGGCGGTCCCGTGCTCACAATGATGTCCACGGGATGCTCTTTCAGGTATTTTTTCAGAAATCTGACAGAAGGCCCTATCCAGAAGCAACGGGGGTCGGGGATGAACATGTTTCCCCTTATCCACATGGAAATCTTTTGGGTGAAGGATTTTTTCTGAGAGTTTATAGGGTTCACTTCTCCGCTCTGGGCCGTTTTCTTCTTTCCTCCAGTCAGGGCACGGTAGATATTGTACGGTTCGAATATCTTGCGCTTGATGACTTCCACCTGAGGCGGAATCTCGCTCAGAAGAGATTCGTCAATGGTGATTGCTTCTGGATTCAGAGGTGTGTATATGACGGGTTGCCAGCCTTCAGAAGGCAGATATTTTGCAAATTTCACCCATCTCTGCACTCCGGAACCTCCTGTAGGCGGCCAGTAATATGAAATTATCAGAACCCTTTTCTCCATGAATCAGATTATAGGAACATCTTGAAGAATGAATCCTTGATTTTGACAAGCTCTTTATTGGCGGCAGTGAGCTGGAGAGGCTCATCTTCAACAGTGATTGTAACAGAGGTGTTTGTGAGGTTTTCGAACTCTGCTGTCATTGTTGTTCCGGTCGGGCCCGGTGTATCGAAAGAAATTGTACCTGTGTCATTTCCTGTATATGTCAGAGTATAAGGAAGTGTGGTGTAATCCGAGTAAATATAATCATCATCCTTCATTTTTGCCAGAAGCTGAAGGAATTCTCCGAATTCGCCCATTCCTGACAAATCTCCAAGGATACCCAGACTGCCGAGACTTTCGAGTATCTTGTCATTGTTAATGTCGATGTTCAACATCTCACCGATAAGCTTTTTCACTTTGCCGGCATTGATGGCAACTATCATATTCTCTGGCTCAGTGGCTCCCAAATCAATGCAAAATGGCATCGTTCCGATTTCCTCATCAATGACGACTTCTCCGACCCACTGATGCTCAATGGTGGTCTTCCTGTTTTCCTTAGTACATCCCGCAAGCAACAAAGTCATTGCGGTTGTCAATAAAAGTATGGCTTTCTTGATCATTTATGTTTAATTTTGGGCAAAGTTATAAATTTTATCATAATCTGATATGGACAGGAGACAATTCTTGAAGACGGCTGCAGCCGGGACGGCAGCAACAGCCATTGCAGGGGCTTCAGGGCCTTTGTTTACGGGATGCACGGGCAAGGTCAGGACTTCCGGAGGAGGAGGTAAGATGGTGCTGAGTTTTGAACCATACGAGCTGCAGCTCAAGCATGTGTTCACGGTGTCTTCCTATTCGCGCAAGACGACTCCCGGAGTGCAGGTAAGGATTGATTATGAAGGGATTACCGGCTATGGAGAGGCTTCGATGCCTCCTTATCTCGGACAGAGCGTGGAGACCGTAATGGCTTTTCTGGCAAAGGTTGATCTCGGACGGTTCGCGGACCCTTTCATGCTGGAGGACATTCTTTCTTATGTGGATTCGATTTCTCCGGGGGACAGTGCGGCAAAGGCGGCCGTGGATATAGCTCTTCATGATCTTGTGGGCAAGCTTCTCGGTGCTCCCTGGTACCGTATCTGGGGGCTGAATCCTGCCAAGGCTCCCGATACCACATTTACCATAGGAATCGATACTCCTGAGGTGGTACGCGAAAAGACAAGGGAGTGTGCAGACAGGTTCAATATCCTGAAAGTGAAGGTGGGACTGGACAATGACAAGGAGATGATAAGGACGATCCGTGAGATTACGGACCTCCCGATTGCCGTGGATGCCAATCAGGGCTGGAAAGACAGGCAGAAGGCTCTGGATGAAATCTTCTGGCTCAAGGAGAATGGAATCGTGATGGTGGAGCAGCCGATGCCAAAGGAGAGGATTGACGACAATGCCTGGATTACCGAGCGCAGTCCGCTTCCGATTTTTGCCGACGAGGCCATCCAGAGGCTGGCGGACATACCTTCTGTCAAGGGTGCCTACCATGGCATAAACATAAAGCTGATGAAATGCACCGGCATGCGTGAGGCATGGAAGATGGTGAATTATGCCCGTGCCGAAGGCATGAAGGTGATGGTCGGATGTATGACTGAGACCTCATGCGCCGTCTCTGCCGCCGCCCAGCTCGCCCCCGCAGTTGATTTCGCAGACCTCGACGGCAACCTGCTGATTACCAACGACCTGTTTGACGGTGTCAAGGTCCTCGACGGCAAAATCACCCTCTCCGACCGCCCCGGCATCGGCATAGTTCCGTTGTAAATTAATACTTTTTTACGGCAAATGTATGGCAAACACGGAGGTACCCTTCCAGAAGCAGCTAGAAACTCATTATCCATGGACGGTGATTTTCCGCTTTATATGACAGACATCGTTCCGATGAAAATCTAAAACTCGTATCCGATGCCTATATATATTGAACTAAGATGATATTTTGTATTAAGGTTTACCCCCCCCAACATTATCTCTAATAGTAGCTATGCCAAGGTTGTACTGATATCCAAGTTTCAATTGTATAGACTTGACTGACAGGCCAATTACCGGTGATGCAAAGAATGCATTATCCGGTCTGTCCGTGCAAAATATGCCTCCGATTTTTGCTGCAAAAAATGGCTTGACCTTTTTACAATCGAGGTAATATCTGGCTTCTGTAAATACAGGAACAAATGCTTCAGAGTTGGTAAATGACCACATAATTCCTGTACCTAATCCCCAAAATATACCATTCTTAAAAATCATTCCATGGCTGGTTTCAACAGAAGCTGCATATCCTTCTGAATTCTTTTGAATTATAGCAAAGCAAGAAGCTGATGAATCTCCTTTATATCTTATTTTCCTCTCACTCAATTCTTCAGCTGAAACAATACCAGCAATCAATAGCAAACACAATATTATTGTCATTCTTCTCATCTCGGACTATTAAAATTATTAATCAGCAAACAGAAATTACGCGATAATCCAGCGGTCGAGCCGGCGGA
>JBJFDE010000192.1:0-2052 GCA_051889855.1 Candidatus Cryptobacteroides sp.
AAAATGGTCTTTCCGTCAATCTCCACGGTTGGAAGGCTGCTCAGACAGTTATAGTCGAAGCACATCTGCACAGGATTGATGTCCTTTCCGAATGCTTTCTCGATTGTGTGAATCTTGTTCTTTGAAAGGTCAAGAAGGCCCAGCTTTTCCATATTGCAGAATTCCTCAGGCACAACCTCAAGATTGTTTTCAGTGAGGTAAATTATCTGGATACTCTTTGCTGCATCTCCGCTTGAAAGTGCTCTCATACCTTTAAGTATCTCATCTGCAGACCACTGGGAATTGTTCGAAAGGTTCAGGGATTCCAATGAAGCCATCTGGGTTATGGCCATAGGGAATTCTTTCATTTCAGAGCAGTTGTATATTTCCAGGTCTGTGACAGCATCAAGATTTGCAGCCTCAGAAGGTATGGACTCAAGGTCTCCGTTGGCAATAAAGAGTTTTTCCAGATTTACGAGCAGGCCGATTTCCTTAGGCAGGCTCTTCAGTCCGTTGCATTTCTTGCCATGAACCATGTCCATAGGCTTGATCCTCATCTTGCCTGAGCCTTTCTCGATGATTTCATCCTCGGACAGACTCTTGTACATTTCAATCTCCGGAATGGAGATATTGTTCTCCATGAGAGCCCTTGCAACAGGTTCAGACATCTGGGTCGCAGGATGCATGAGTTTCATGTACTGCTTATGGGCATCCATTCTTGAAAGCCCGCTCTTCGAATCCAGTGTCGGGTCGTAGTCGAGGAGGTTTGTATCATTATGAGTACCGAGATACAGGACCGCAAGCTCTGTAAGCTGGCCGATTGCTGCAGGCATGTCACCATAGAAGCCAAAGTCACTCAGGTTGATGGAAGCGACACGGCCGTTTGAATGCAGTTCAACGCCTGGCTGGTCACCCCAAAGGTCGACATCCTTGTTGAAGTCCCAGTTCACACCTTTCTGGAAATCTTCCCCGCTGTAGTACCAGTCTTTTCCGCCAAGAGCTTCCCAAATTTCCTTCAAAGCCATGTAGTCCTTGATGTACTCATCTGATTCCCTGAGATTTATTTTAACGTCAGCATCAGTTACCTTATTGTCTGTCACTGTGAACGGTGACTCGGCAGGAAGACTGTTGGTTTCCTTGAGGTATTTTGATGAATCATAAGTTGAATATGACATCACCTTGTAACTGCCGGCCGGAAGCATGAGCAAGGTATCACACTGCAGATACGAAGTACGCTTGTCACCTTCAGCGAAATCCAGCTTGAACTTGGTCTTGATGTTTGTAAATGTAAATTTGTCAGACGAGCCGTCTTTCTTTACGGTAAGGGTCACATATTTGATTTCATCGAAGGTGTATTCCTTTGATGAAGCCTTTGTGCCAGGTACAAAGTCCTTTACGAACCTGAACTGAACTTTTCCGCGTGGCTGTACATTGGCAGTGAGGTCACATATTGCGAGTCCTCCGGGAACCACTGTGAATCCTGCACCTTTGGAATCGCCATAATAGAGTTCATTATCAAGTTTGTCGAAAAGCACAAATGAATCAACCTCATAACTTCCGCTCAGAAGCTGAAGTTTCTCACTTCTCATACCAAATTCGGCAGCCTCATTGTCGGCAGCTCCGAGAGTCATGGTCTGAGAAATTGTACCATCCCCAAAAACCAGGTTGACCTTAATTTTGGCAGCCTGGGAAAGATATTCGAGCTGACTGACCACAGACTTGGTGGCTGCTCCGTAGGAGGCCTCCTTGTACAGCTTGAACTGCACATATCCGTAATCCTTCTCGCGGTTGTCAGGCTGCTGTTCCCTCACACAAGAAGCGAGGGAGAGCAGTCCGATAGCGGCGACAAGGAAAGCCGTCAGTGATTTATAAATTATTCTTGACATTATTCAATCAGTTTGCTGGTTCAAATGTACAAACGAGAACGTATTTAGGCATGTAATTCTCCTTGAACACATAGAAATCGGATGAAGGTTTGTCAGTTATCATATCGATGTAAATCTGATTGTCCGACATTACCTCATAAGAAAGCCATGTGTTTTCATCCCAGCCAATCCAAGGATACTGGTCAGG
>JBJFDE010000193.1:0-26830 GCA_051889855.1 Candidatus Cryptobacteroides sp.
ACAACATGAAGAAGCTCTACAAGCACAAAATCATCAACGTTCTCGGTTCAGACGGCAAAGCTGAGTAATCCGACTACGAAGACACAAAAAATGAGGATGGCCATTCGGTCATCCTCTTTCTGTTTTACTTTAAAATCTGTTATCTTTCATATTCGACTCTGGCACGTACGTCGATAAGAGTCTCTACATATTTGATAACATTGTCCCTCATGGAGTCAGCCTTATAATCTGCAAGTGCTTCCCAGGTTTCGAAATCTGCAATCATGATAGCATCGTAAGCCGTAGCCGATTCATTTCTGTTGATTCCTACCTCAATGTTTTTCAGACCTGGAACAAGTCCCATGAGGGACTCATATTTCTCCTTGACGTCTTCTCCGATCTCCTTTGGACTCTTGCCATCTGATGGCTTGAATTTCCACATTACTGCGTAACGTACCATAATACTTATCTTTTTAGTGTTATATTACACTTTTCACAATTTGTCCGACTAATTTAGCGTTTTTATTCGAAAACTCAAAATAAAAGTTTCCCTTATTATTTGAAGATTCCTATCTTTGTGCAACAGGAAGCAAATGTAACGGCAATACGGATTATATGGCGGACGACTACTCTTCAAAAGGAAGGACAATAGCGAAGAACACCCTGATGCTCTATTTCAGGATGTTCTTCATGTTGCTTGTGGGTCTGTTCACCTCAAGAGTCGTTCTTTCAGCCCTCGGGGAGCAGGATTACGGCATCTATAACGTAGTCGGAGGAGTAGTCGCAATGTTCACAGTCATTTCAGGTTCCCTTAATTCCGCCGTCTCCAGATTCATTACCTTCGAAATGGGCAGAGGAGAGCAGGCACAGCTCAACAAGGTATATTCCACGGCCGTCATGATTCAGCTGGCGCTTTCCCTGATAATCGTCATTCTGTCAGAGCCCACAGGCCTCTGGTTCATCCACAATAAGATGACCATCCCTGCGGAGAGGATTCCTGCGGCATGCAAGGTGCTTCACTTCAGCATATTCGCCTTTGTGGTCAACCTTATGAGCGTCCCGCAGACTGCTTCCATCACTGCTCACGAGAAAATGTCGGCCTATGCCTGGACCGGAATACTGGACGGAATGCTGAGACTGGCGGTAGCTCTTGCCATAATGTTCTCAGAAGGTGACCGTCTTGTAATGTATGCCGCCCTTATGGCGGGTGTTGTCCTTGTCGTGAGGATGGTCTATGGCTGGTATTGCCGGGCTCATTTCCCCGAATGTAAATTCCGGATGGTATTTGATTCCTCCCTCGTCGGGAGAATGTTTTCATTTGCCGGATGGAATTTCATAGGTTCTGCATCGGGAGTTCTCAGGGACCATGGAGGGAACATCCTTGTGAATCTCTTTTCGTCAGTGGGAGTGAATGCGGCAAGGGGAGTGGCTCTTCAGCTGAACAATTCAGTCCAGGGCTTTGTCTCCAATTTCATGACAGCGGTCAATCCTCAGATTACCAAGTCCTATGCTGCCGGGGATATGGAATATATGATGTCCTTGGTGCGGAAGTCTTCCAGGATGTCATACTATCTGCTGCTGGTCATTGCCCTGCCTGTAATATTCGGCGCGGACCTTCTTCTGGACCTGTGGCTGAAAGATGTACCTGAGCATTCCGTTCTTTTCGTACGCCTTTTCATGGTATTCAGCCTGAGCGAGTCAATCTCCCATCCTTTGATCACCTCGATGCTTGCAACCGGAAAAATCCGTAACTATCAGATAGTCGTGGGCGGCCTTCAGCTTTTGAACCTGCCCGTTTCATGGCTCTTCCTCAAATCCGGAGCCATACCGGAAGTGACTGTCTTGGTGGCGATTGCAATTTCACAGATATGTTTCTTTGCACGACTGGTGATGCTCCGGGGCATGATAGGCCTTTCTGCAAATGGTTTCCTGCGCAGAGTATGGCTCAATGTGCTCGGCGTCACAGCAGCGGCCCTGCCTCTGCCGCTTCTTTGCCATATTTTCATGCCTTCGGGTGTGCTGAATTCCTGCATCAGCATGATGATGGCCATGGCTTGCTCTGCCATATCCATACTTTTCCTGGGTTGTTCCGCAAGTGAGAGAAATGAAATCAAGTCGTTGATATTTAAGATGTTCCGCAAATGATTAATATAAAAGACAACTCCCTTTGCTGTGGCTGCACTGCCTGTGTGGCGGCTTGTCCCGTGCAATGTGTCACGATGAAAAGGGATATTGAGGGGTTTGACTATCCGTTTGCCAATCCTGACCTTTGTATCGGATGCGGAAAATGTGAGTCTGTCTGTCCGATTCTCTCGAAGGATGCTTTGACTCAGGGGGCTGAAATGTTAAAAACCTGGGCTGCGAGAAGTGATGCCAACGAGGCCGGTTCGTCCTCAGGCGGAATCTTTCCTGTCCTTGCCCGTGATGTACTTGAAAATGGTGGTACGGTGTTCGGGGCAGCCTTCCTCGATGTGAGGACGGTGGGCCATGTTGAGGATGATATCCAGGCTATGAAGGGGTCCAAATATGTCCAGAGCGATTTGTTTTCTAGCTATGAGGATGTCCGTTCCTGCCTTGAACAGGGCAGGCCGGCTCTGTTCAGCGGTACTCCTTGCCAGGTGGCGGGTCTTAAAGGATATCTCGTCAAAGATTATCCCGGACTTGTTACCGTGGATTGTGCCTGCCATGGTGTGCCAGGGCCTGGCCTGTGGTCCCGATATGTTGATGCTTTGGAGGAACGTCATGGCGGACATATTGTCAAGGTGGAGTTTCGTGACAAAACGACAGGATGGCGGAATTACTCATTCACCGTCACTATGGATGATGGCCGCAGAATAGCCTCAGCCAAGGAAAAGGATCCTTATATGGCTCTGTTTCTGCAAGATATCACTCTCCGGCCATCGTGTTACAACTGCCCTTTCAGATGCGCCCGTTCGGGCAGTGACATCACCCTGGGTGATTTCTGGAATGTAGTAAAGGCACTCCCGAAGTTCGATGACGGGAAAGGACTGAACGTTCTCTCCGCCAATAGCCGGAAGGGAATGGATATAGTGGCTTCTTTGAATGTCAATCTTGAGGAAGTTCCTGTGAAAGAGGCTATTGCTGCCAATGGAGGCTTTGGAGGGAACATTCCTGTACCGGCTGCAAGAACTGTTTTCTTCGCTGGCCTTCCGAATGCCGGCAAGAACTTATACTCGTACATGAAGGGCTTTGTCAGCCGCCCGCCCTTATATAAACGTATGTACAGGACATTCCACAGTACCATGTCAAAATTGAAGAAACAATTGTTGAAATGAAAATTGCCATAATAACACTTCCTCTGCATGTGAATTACGGAGGACTTCTTCAGGCCTATGCCTTGAAAACTGTCCTGGAAGGGATGGACAATGAGGTCACTGTGCTGGATCCGGAGGAGAAAATGCCTTTGCCCCTTTGGTGGAAAGCTCCTGCCATCTACCTTAAAAGGGCTTTGCTGAATCTTGCCAATAAAGGAAAAGGTCCTGAGGTTTTCCGGGAATTGAGGGCAAGACGGGAATTCCCTGTGATTTCCGCAAATACGGGAAGATTCGTGGCAGAATATATAAACCCCCGTGTGATAAAGACTTACGATAAGATTGAAGAGGAATTTGATGCATTTGTCGTTGGCAGCGACCAGGTATGGAGACCGAGATATTTCGGAAAGATTGAAAATGCCTTCCTGGATTTTACCTCCGACTGGGATGTGCTGAGGATTTCCTACGCCGCTTCTTTCGGGACTGATGAACTTGAATATGATTATGCCAGAATGGAAGAATGCTCAAGACTCCTGCACCGATTCGATGCTGTTTCGGTGAGGGAGGATTCTGCCGTGAAATTCTGTGATGAGTGGTTTTCATACCCCGGAGCCGTACAAGTGCTGGATCCGGTGATGCTTCTTCCTGCTCGGACATACCTTGATATGGCAGCCAGGGAACCATTTCACCCGGCAGAGGGTAAAGTGGTCACCTATATGCTTGATAAACATAATAATACCGGAAATATAGCTGAATTCGTACGCAAGGTCACCGGACATTCGATATATGATGTTTCCGTGAATCCGGGAAATCCCTCCGTTCCGGCAAGGGACAGGGTAGTGCCGCCCGTGGAAAGATGGATTGCTTCCATCGCAAATTCCTCATTTGTGATAACTGACTCGTTCCATGTCTGTGTGCTGAGCATTCTTTTTCATAAGCCTTTCCTTGTGATTGCCAATTCTGTACGTGGATTGCCACGCATTTCTTCCCTTCTGCGCCTTTTCGGACTTGACTCCCGTCTTGTTCAGGGCATCGATCCGGAAGATGACGGTCAGGGATGGCTGCTTGAAATGGATTGGGATGCCATAGACAAGGTGCTGGAGGAACAAAGGAAATTGTCAGTTGATTTTTTGAAAAGAAGTCTTGAAAGGAGGAATGAAGATGAGTGATTGCAAGATAAGCATCATTGTACCGGTTTACAATGCTCAGGAATGGCTTGAGCATTGTCTGGACAGTATTGCCAGTCAGGACTTTGAGAGCTGGCAGGTGATTCTTGTGGATGATGGAAGCGTGGATGCCTCGGGAGAAATTTGCGACAGATATGCTTCCTCTGACAGCCGTTTCATTGTGATGCATAAGGATAATGCCGGAGTGAGTGCAGCCAGGAATGATGCCCTTGATATGGCTGCGGGGGAATTCATAATGTTCGTTGATTCGGATGATGCATTGCTGCCGGGAGCCCTCAGACTCCTTCATGATGCTGCCTCGGACTGTGATTTCGTGCTTGGAGGCCATACCGTAGGCCTGAATCCGGACGCTCAGTCCATCTGTCCGAAACAAGAACGCATATATGGAAAGACTGACATGGAATTGTTCTTCGAGGATAATCTTCTGCATAATTGCAAGATGCTGGATGCTCCCTGGGCAAAACTTTTCCGCCGCAGCATGATAGGCACCCTGCGTTTCTGCGAGAGTATAAGTTACGCGGAGGACAAACTCTTTGTTTTCAGCTTTCTCAACGTATGCCGAAGTGCATCGACTGTCAGCGCTCCGGTGTATGGATACAATGTGCGCCCCGGTTCCCTGGGAAGTGACATGAGTTCGGACCGACATCTGATGCAGATGAGGCATTTCCTTCCCGCCTATGTCCCGGTAGTGAGGAAATTGCAAAGAAAATATAAGTCAAGTGAAAGAGTGTCAATGCTTTACCATGAGGATGTCATAGGCCGCTATGTCTGCCGCCTGCTGAATATTTTCATTGTCCGCAGAACTGCGCTTCTGACAGAGGATTACATAAAGTGGCTTTACAGCCTGATGAATGCGGATTCTTTGCTCGGACTGTTTTCCGTCAGGCCGGCACAGGCTTTCAATATCCTGCTTTTCAAGATAGGCAGGCCGTCTTTCACCGTTTCTGTTTATAAATTCCTATCATCGTTCCCATGGAGAAGAAAATAGCGGTAATATTCGAGAGCAGTCCTTTTGACAGGAAAGGACTTTTCAATGCAGTTCATCAAAGGATTGCCCACCTTCTTCCTCTGGGACAGTTCTCGGTTGATGCATTCTGCCTTCACAGCCGTGACAATGCCTTCACCCGCAAAGTGAGGCATAATCCGAAAGTACCTTTCAAAAAGCAGGTCGAGATTGACGGAATCACATATAAATTGCTGTGGTACAGGTTTTCCGTAATTGATGACATCCTCGTGCAGAAACTTGGTCACAGGCCAATCTTCTTCAGCCGCTTTGTCAGGAAGACCGCTGCACTTCTCAAGGATTATGATATGGTTGCCGCTCATTCCTATGAGGGTGGCCTTGTTGCATTGGAGGCAAACAGGCGCTTTGGAGTCAAATATTATGTCACATGGCACGGCTCAGACATACATACCCGTCCATGGGCCAACAGCCTGGTAATGCGTCAGACCCGCGAGATTGTACGCCATGCGGTGATGGACTGCTATGTCAGTGATTCTCTGAGGGTTATAGGCGAAAAGATTGCACCTGACTCTGCATCCATGGTGCTGTATAACGGAGTGAGTGATGCTTTTCATACCTTTCCTCCCGGACGCAGGATGCAGGTCCGTTCCAAGTTCGGTTTGTCAGGCCGCAAGACTGTCGGCTATGCAGGCAATTTCCATAGGGTGAAAAACGTGCTTTCGCTGCCTGATATTTTCGAAAATGTTGCCCGTAAATATGATGGCCCTCTTACTTTCTGGCTTACAGGTGACGGAAAACAGAGGAAAGCTTTGGTTGACAAGATGCTGGACTCTGCCGGGCGGATGGACGCATCCGTGGTCCTGCCCGGTGGCAAAAGGATTGGAAAGGCAGGAGCCCGTGTGGAAATTATCTTCTGGGGCAATGTCAAGACTGAAGCTATGTCATTGATTATGAACTGTCTGGATGTACTTGTACTGCCAAGTCTCAATGAGGGATGCCCGTTGGTATGTGCCGAGGCCATAATGTGCGGCGCAGCAGTTGCCGGCTCGGATGTATGTGGCATTACTGACATTGTCGGCAAGGATTATGTGGCTGCTCTTGGCGAGGGCTTTGCCGACCGTCTGTCCGACATCATTGTGAACATGCTTGTGAACGGTTCCCGTCAGACCATCCCTTCCCAGCTTGACTGGTCCCGTACCGCCAGGCTTGAAGCCAGTATCATAAATGGATAAATGCGGATGGGCTTATCTGCGGAAGCCTTTGGGGAGCTTGGAGCTGAAGGTCATGGTTTTGCCTGTGTGCGGATGAACGAATGAAAGGGTTTGGGCATGGAGTGCAAGCCGGCCGAGCGGATTGGTGAGCGCTCCGTATTTCTTGTCTCCTGCAACAGGATGGCCTATCCACCGGGAATGTACACGTATCTGATTCTTGCGGCCTGTCTCAAGCTCAAACTCGACCATGGTATAGGCCTTTGCATCGATTTCCGTTTCTGAAATCTTGCGGCAATGGCTTGAAGCATATTTCCATCCGCGAGCATTCATCCTCTGCTCATCGTCCCGTGGGTCTGTTCCCATGCAGCTGACAGTCATAGACTTGGGATTATCCCTCAGCCATGTCTCAATCCACCCATCCTCGCTTTCAATCCGGCCCTCCAGTAGAGCGATATATTTCCGCTCAAGCACAGTTTCATTCCAATTCTGCTGCAGCAACTCCTTGGTCCGGAAATCTTTGGCGAAAAGCAGAAGCCCCGAAGTCTCACGGTCAAGACGGTGCACAATGAAGACCCTGCCACCGGACTGCGACCTGACATAGTCAGTCAGGATGGAATATGCAGTGGTTTCGCCTTCACTTCCTGTGGACATGCTGAGCAGACCGGCAGGCTTGTCCACGACAATGACCCACTGGTCCTCATATACGATCGGAAGCCTGTCCGATGAATGCTTTCTGAAATTCTTCGCCATTTCCTCAAAATTCTCCGCAAAGCTAACACAAAAATCAGTACCTTTGCGTTTTTGTACCATATAACTTATGCAAGAAACAATATTCGATCCGCTCCGCAAGAAAGAGGTTGCGCTGACGCCGGAAGAAAGAGTGCGCCAGTGGTTCATCGGCGTGATGTCAGATGTGATGGGAATACCTCGGCACATGATGATGAGCGAAGCAGGCTTCAGATATGGAGGCAAACAATATCGTTCAGACATAATTGTCTGGGACAGAGATGCCACTCCGCTTGCTGTCGTGGAATGCAAGAGGCCGGAGACAGCTCTGGACGCTTCAGTGCTTGAGCAGGCAATAAGATACAATATGGTCTTGAATGTCAAATATATAATCATCACAAACGGTCTGAAGACCTTTGCTTTCCAGCGTAGCGGTGCTGCATCCTTTGAAATGGCTGCAACCTTGCCCAAGTGGGAAGAAATGCTCCCCAGGACCGGTGAAACAAAGCTATAGGCATTATGTCACAGACAGTTACACAAGGTTTTCTTGACCACAAAATATTCCGGATAGTTTCAGATACTGCCGCCGAGATGGGCGTAAGGGCGTTTGTCATTGGCGGCTATGTCCGCGACTGTTTTCTCGGCCGTCCGAGCAAGGATATCGACATCGTCGTCGAAGGCAGCGGCACTCAGCTGGCAGAGGCTGTAGGCAACAAAGTACACAGCTATGTATCCGTATTCAAGAATTTCGGCACCGCAATGCTCAAGTATCAGGGCATTGAAGTGGAATTCGTCGGAGCCCGCAAAGAATCATACAGAAGGAATTCCCGCAAGCCTATCGTCGAGGACGGAACGCTTGAAGATGATCAGCTCAGAAGGGACTTTACCATCAATGCCATGGCATTCAGCCTTCAGAAAGAAGATTTCGGAGCTCTTGTGGATCCGTTCGGAGGCATAAGGGATCTGGCTTCCGGGATAATCCGCACCCCGCTCGACCCTGACACAACTTACAGCGATGACCCGTTGCGCATGATCAGGGCAATACGTTTTGCTACCAAGCTTACCACTGAAAATCACGCATTTACAATTGTCCCGGAGTCATTGGATTCCATATACCGCAACCGTCAGAGGATGGAAATCCTTTCGAAGGAAAGAATAGTTGAGGAATTGAACAAAATACTCGTTACAGACAAGCCATCCATCGGATTCCGTCTGCTCGACCAGACCGGACTTATGGATTACATACTGCCTCAGCTTTCAAAACTCAAGGGAGTCGAGACCGTTGAGGGGAAAGGACATAAGGAAAACTTTTCTCATACACTGGAAGTTCTAGACAATGTGGCAGTTGCTGAAAAGGAGGCAATAGCTCAGGGCACGTTGAAAGACTATGTTTTCGAAGACGGCGTCGAAACACAGATTGTAAGGACGCAGCCGAATGTCTGGCTCAGGTGGGCAGCCCTTCTGCATGATATCGCAAAACCTGCGACCAAGAAGTATGACCCGTCCCTGGGCTGGACCTTCCACGGACATGAAGTGGTGGGGGCGAGGTGGATACCGAAGATTTTCCAGAGCCTGAAAATGCCACTGAACGAAAAAATGAAATATGTCCAGAAACTGGTGAGCCTGCATCTTCGCCCCATAGCCCTTGTGACAGACGAAGTTACAGACTCAGCCGTCAGGCGCCTGCTCTTCGATGCAGGGAATGATATCGACGACCTGATGCTGCTTTGCAGTGCTGACATCACCTCGAAGAATCCACGGAAAGTCGCTCGCCTGAAATCCAACTTCGAGCTTGTGAAGACAAAACTTGTCGAAGTCGAGGCCAAGGATGCAATCCGCAATTTCAAGAATCCGATAACAGGGGATTATATAATGAAACTCTTCGGCATAGAACCTTGCAATATTATAGGCCAGCTGAAGGAAGCCGTGAAAAATGCCATTCTTGACGGGGAAATAGAAAACTCCTTTGAAGCCGCCGATGTCTATATGCGAAAGATGGCAGCTCAGATGGGGATGTATCCTTTGGCGGAGATTCTTCCGGAAGATGGCCCTGCGGAAGAAAAATGACGCTGATTGAAAAATATCTTGATTATGTGAAGAATGTCAGAAGATATTCCTCACGCACCTTTAATATATATAAGGACGTACTTGATAATTACCTGAAATCAGTCTTTCCTGACACCGTAGCGGACCAAATCGGTGATGAAGCCTTTCTCGAAGCTTTGAATCCTTCTGAAATAAGAAGTTATGAAGTCTCTCTCCTTGATGGAAAAGGACTTGATACCAAAACGGTGAACCTTTATCTTTCTGTCCTGAGCGGACTTTGCACCTACCTCGTGAAAACCGGAATGCTCCAGTCCAATCCGGTGAAACTTGTGCCTCGTCCGAAAGTCGAAAAACGCCTCCCTGTCTTCTACAAGAAGGATTCGATGGAAGAATATTTTGCCAGCACGGATGTGCATGCCTCCCGGGATATGCTTGACATATTCAGACAGTGCAGCCAGAGCAAACATGGCAAGGAACTCTATGAAAAAAGGCTTGCGAGACTGATAATGTCCATGCTGTTTTCATTGGGTCTGCGACGCTCCGAGCTCATTGCCATGAATGTTTCTGATGTGGATTTTTCCAGAAAAATTGTCCGTGTGCATGGAAAAGGAGATAAAATGAGGGAAATTCCTCTGATTGTTTCATTATCTGAAGAAATTTTGCTATATTTGGAAGCAGTTGAGCAATTGGTGGGACGGCAGAGGTCTTTGAATGAGCCGCTTCTGGTCACTTACTCGGGCCGCAGACTGTATCCCGTGTATGTGGACAGAGCAGTAAAGTCCGAACTTGGACAGGTCAGCACGGTGACCGGACGTAAATCTCCGCATGTGCTCCGCCATTCCCTTGCTACGGAACTTCTGGACGAAGGTGCCGACTTGAATTCCATAAAGGAACTTCTCGGTCACTCCTCCCTTGCGGCCACACAGGTCTATACCCACAACACCATTGCAAGACTGAAAGCTATATATCAAACCGCCCACCCCAGGGCAAAAAACGGAGGTAAACATGGAGATTAGAGTACAATCCATCAAGTTCGACGCTGATCAGAAATTGTTGGACTTTGTAGAAAAGAAACTCGGAAAGCTTGAGAAATTCTACGATGCGATTACAGGAGTGGATGTGGCACTTTCATTGCTTCCAGAACATGACAACAAGAATGTGAAGGTTCATGTGAACATCCCGGGAAGTTCGATTGTTGTGGAGAAAAATGCAAAGACCTTCGAGGATGCAATTGTCGATTGCGCCGACATTCTCAAAGAAAAACTCGTGAGGGTAAAGGAGAAAAGATCATAAAAAGTTCAATCCCGCCGGCCATGAGGCCGGCGGTTTTTGTCTGTTGTGGAAAATTACTATATTTGGTCCCGATTTTAGAAACCTGAAACTTCCATGGCGAAAGGATTTGTTGAGACAGATACTCTGTGCAGGGAAATAACGGAAGATGTCCGTAAGGGCATCTTCAAACCGGTTTATCTTCTTATGGGAGATGAACCGTATTATGTCGATATGGTCTGTGACCAGATAATCGAGCATTGCCTTGATGAGAGTGAGAGAGATTTCAATCAGACTATCTGTTACGGGGCCGACGTGAATGCCGACGCGGTCGTGACGGCAGCCAGAAGGTATCCGATGTTCAGCGAAAGGCAGCTGGTCGTCGTGAAGGAAGCCCAGATGATGAAGGGACTGGAGGATCTGGCCCTGTATTGCTCCAAACCTCTGGAGTCCACCGTCCTTGTAATAGCGATGCATGGAGCATCAGCCGACAAGAGGAAGTCACTCTACAAGACAGCCTCAAAGGTCGGAGTGGTGGTGGATTCGCAGAAATTGCGTGATTATGAGGTCCCTCGCTGGATATCAATGTATTACAAGAACAATGGAATGGAAATCCGTCCCGATGCTGCGGAACTTCTGGCTGAACATGCCGGAGCGGATCTTGCCAAAATATCCATCGAGACTGAAAAAATGTTGAAGAACTTGCCGGAGGGAACCACCTCCGTAACCCTTTCCGACATCGAGAAGAATGTCGGGATAAGCAGGGAATTCAGCATATTCGAGCTCACCAAGGAACTGTCGGCAAAGAATGCACCCAAGGCCTTGAGGATAGCTTCATATATCGGAGCATCGGCAAAGTTTGCAATGCCCGCGGCAGTGAGTGCCCTGTACACTCATTTTTACCGCATCCTCAAATACGGAGCCTTGCTGATGAACAATCCAAGGCCGACCAATGACCTCAAATCCAAGGCATTGGCGGGTGTGAATCCATATTTTTACAATGAATATGACGTGGCAGTGCGGAACTATCCTCTCAGGAAATGCATGGCTGTAATCTCATTGCTGAAGGAATATGATTTCAAAGGCAAGGGCGGATTTGCAGGGGAAGCCACACCGGAAGAATTGATGGTGGAGTTGACATCACGGATATTGAATGTATGATCAGGAATATTTGAAATAATAATTATAGAATTATGGGAATTATCCAATGTACTAACGTATGCAAGAGTTTCGGAGAGAAGGTAGCTCTTGACAATGTGTCGGTTGACATTCCTGAGGGCAAGATTTTCGGACTCCTCGGGCCTAATGGCGCCGGCAAGACAACTTTGATCAGAATCATCAACAGAATCACCATACCTAATTCAGGTTCAGTGCTTTTCAAAGGCAAGCCCATCACTCAGGAAGATGTTGAGAAGATAGGTTATCTGCCGGAAGAGAGGGGATTGTACCGAAAGATGAAAGTCGGCGAACAGGCCATGTATTTTGCACAGCTGAAGGGAATGAGCCAGCGAGAGGCCATGGTGGAACTCAAGAAATGGTTCGTACGCTTTGGTATTGAAAGCTGGTGGAACAAAAAAGTCGAGGAACTGTCCAAAGGTATGGCACAGAAAGTCCAGTTCATCACAACTGTAGTACATAAGCCGTCCCTGCTCATCCTCGATGAGCCATTCTCGGGTTTCGACCCGGTCAATGCCCAGGTCATCAGGGAGGAAATCCTCCGATTGAAGGCAGAAGGCTCGACCATCATCCTGTCCACACACAATATGGAATCGGTCGAGGAACTTTGCGACAACATTGCCCTGATCAACAAAAGCCATGTGGTCATCACAGGAGGAGTCAATGAAATCAGGCATAAATACGGCAACAACAACGTAGAACTCATATATACTTCAGACCAGGCCCTGAGCGGAGTTGAAGGAATATTCAAAATACTTTCGGATACGGACGACATGGGCAGGCATACCGCCGTGCTTTCCATCGGCGAAGGCAAGGGAAGCAATGATGTCCTGGCCGCTTTGCTCAGCCAGAATCTGACAGTGAATTCATTCAAGGAACTGGTTCCGAGAATGAACGACATTTTCATCAAACTTGTAACGGAGGAGGAATAAACCATGAAATTCAGAAATATACAGACCATCATATCACGCGAATACATGACTCGCGTAAAGAAGAAATCATTCCTTCTTGTCACCTTCCTCGGCCCGATTTTCTTTGCCGCGATGTGCATTCTTCCGAGTGTCATCATGCTCATGACCGAAGACAAGGGAAAGACAGTCGGAGTCATAGACCAGTCAGGCATTGTTATGCCTAAAATGGTTGATAATGATGCATTTACATTCAAGGATTATTCTTCTGAACCTGTCGATGAGATGAAAGACAAGTTCGAAGACCTCGGACTTGACGTGCTGGTCGCAGTTTCTGCCCTGGATGAGCAGAACAGGACAGTCAGTGTATCAGCATATTCGAGACAACCGCTGAGCATGGACTTGAAAGAGGCCATATCTTCAAGAGTGGACGATGCCGTCGAGGATTACAGGCTCAGCCTCTATGAGATCAGCGACCTCAAGCAGATAATGAAGGATGTCCGTTCAAACGTGAATATCGCTACTTATACACTCGATGATTCCGGTGAAGAAAAGATTTCATCTTCAGAGGTTTACATGATGATTTCCATGATACTTTCAATCATCATCTACATGTTCATTGCGATGTTCTCCGGAATGGTGATGCAAAGTGTCATCGAAGAAAAATCCAGCCGTGTCGTCGAGGTGCTCGTATCCTCTGTCAAGGCAACTGAACTTATGTTCGGAAAGATCATCGGAGTCGCATGCGTGGCTCTCACCCAGTTCTTCCTCTGGGTTGTCCTCACCGTGGTCCTTGTGGCTGGAGTTTCGACCTTCGTGGGCTTCGACACCATCCTTTCTACTTCGACCGACCAGACCGAGCAGATGACCAAGATGGTGGAGGGCATGGGCATCGATGCTGAAGCAGCCATGGAAGCTTCCGGAATGAATATGACCGATATGACTGCAGTTGCAGACAGTGAGATGGGCGCAGTGCTTTCAACATTGAGAGAACTGAACTATGTACAGCTCATCATAGCATTCGTCATATATTTTGCACTTGGCTATCTCCTCTATGCTTCATTCTTCGCTGCAATCGGTTCTGCCGTTGAAAATGAAGCTGATACACAGCAACTTCAGATACCTGTCACAATCCCGCTTCTGCTTGCGTTCTTCATTGCAATATATGCATTCAAGTCACCTGACAGTGCCGTTGTCTTCTGGGGATCCATGATACCTTTCACATCTCCTATCGTGATGCTGGCGAGGATTCCTTTCGGCGTACCGACCTGGGAACTTGTGGTGTCAATTATCCTTCTTGTACTTACTTTCTTCCTCTGCGCATGGGCTTCAGCAAAAATATACAAGATCGGTATACTCATGTTCGGAAAGAAAACCACGTTCAAGGATTTGTGGAAATGGTTGAAACAGAATTAATTATGAAAAAATCTCTGATGATGTTCCTGTCATTGGCCATCCTGCTTCTGCCAGCAAGGGTGGCCGGTGCCCGGGAATATGAATGGTCCCCGGTAGATGCAGATGCGAGCCGTACAGCCTGTTCTACGGTGACAAAGGATAATGTTTCAGTGTCGCTTGGCACATTCAAAGGAGGAAAATATATTGCTCCTTCCGGAAGGAAATATTGCAAGCGTTCCGCCACGGCGAAGGTAGCCCGGGAGGTTATCGGTGTCCAGGAAAGAGTAAGTTCCGTGAAGGAAGTCGTAGGATTCGCTCCGAAGCCCATTGACCTTAAATATCCGGAAAGCCCGCTGTCAAACATGTTCATAGATGTGATCATGGCCAATGTCCGGAAACTTTCAGGGAAGGAAGTGGATTTTGGTGTCGGCAATTTCGGCGGAATACGCAGGGATGGTCTCAACGGAGAAATCCTGCTCGACGACCTGCTCTCCATGTTTCCTTTCAAGAACCAGATTGTTTATGTCGCGCATAAAGGTTCCACTCTCAGGGCTTTGATTGAGAGCATGGCAGCCGATTCTTTCCAGGTGCTCGGAGGAGTTGAAGTGCTCGTGGAGAACGGGAAGGTCGTGAAGGCTTTGATAGGTGGCGAGCCCATAGATGACGACAAGATATATGGCGTTGCAACCATCAGTTTCCTTCTTAACGGCGGAGACAAGCTCTATCTGGGAAAAGATGCTCTGGAAATTCAGATATTCGATGTGGATATCATCGATATAATGCTCGATTATGTGAAAGGCCTTGCGGCAGAAGGCAAGCCTGTTTTGTATTCTTCTGATTCAAGGGTAATTATAAGATAATGAAAAGGATATTGTTGATATTCATGCTTGCTGCCGCTGCATTTTCACTTGATGCGCGCAAGCTTACCATACTCCACATGAACGACACGCACAGTCACATTGAGCCTGAACGCAATGGAGAAAAGGCCGGTAAAGGTGGCGTGATCGAGCAGGCTGCCATTGTTGACAGCGTCAGGAGAGCAGATGGAAGAAGAAACGTACTGCTCCTGCATGCAGGGGACTTCAGCCAGGGCTCATCCTACTTTACAATGTTGAACGGAGACCTGGAAATCTCAGTACTGAATGCCATGGGTTTTGATGTCGTCTGCCTTGGAAACCACGAATTCGACAACGGCACGGAAGAGCTTGCCAGACGTCTTGCCAACCTTCAGATGCCGGTTGTCTGCTCCAATTATTCGTTTGAAGGCGGCATCCTCGGTTCTTTGGTGAAACCTTACGCCGTGCTCAGGAAGGCCGGAAAGAAGATTGGTTTCGTGTCCATGCTGACAGACCTTACTTATGTAGTTGACCGGAGTGTTGCGGATAGCTTCAAATATTTGGATCCGGCTTCATCCGTATCGCGTTATGCCACCTTGCTGAAGGAGGAACTCGGCTGTGACCTTGTTATCTGCCTCAGCCACTGCGGATGGGATGAAGACCTCGAATGTGCAAAGTCCCTGAAGAATGTCGATATCATAGTGGGCGGCCATTCACATACATATATCAACGAGCCCGCAAAGGTCACCTCCTCGGATGGCAAAAATGTAATCATCGTCCAGGACGGATCGTATGGATTACAGGTTGGAAATTTGAAAATAGATTTATAATCACATAATCATGAGACGTTTTTTCCTCCTGGCAATAAGCCTGTTCATTTGTTGTTGCGTGCCTGCTTTTGCACAGGGACGTTCATTGCTGATGAATGAATACAAGCAAATTCAGGATCAGACACCATTCAAGGTCGGAGGCCAGTGGCTTGACTTTCCTGCGTATCAGGACAGGCAGGCCTGGGCAGAATTATTTGGTGATGCGAAAGACAAGCTGGTTCGTGCAGGAGAGAAATATCTCGATTATAAATGGCAGATTGTCCCGGCGACAGCATATCTTGAATATGAGCGTACAGGAGAACGTACTGTCATGGAGAACCCACTGAAAGAGAACAGGATTGCCATCAACACCCTGATGCTTGCCGAACTGGCTGATGGCAAAGGCCGTTTCACAGACCAGATTATCAATGGTGTATGGCAGTTTTGCCTCATGCCTTCCTGGGTGCTTTCCGCCCATCAGCCCAGACAAGCTTCAAAACGCTCGCTTCCGGACCTGAGGTATCAGCTCATCGACCTGGTTTCGGGAGCTGTCGGAGCACAGGTGAGTGTGATCTGGCATTTTTTTCATGAGACTTTTGACAAGATCGATCCTTCCATTTCCTATATGATTCAGACTTCCATAAGGAAGAAAGTGCTTGAACCATATATGGATCCGTCAAAATATGAGTCGAACTGGTGGCTCGGTTTTAAACTGAAACCGGGCATGGTGGTGAATAACTGGAATCCCTGGTGCAATGCAGACGTGATACTCTGCTTCCTTCTTATGGAAAGTGACCAGGATAAACTGAATGCCGCCATGGAACAGTCCATTGCCTCTGTGGATAATTTCATTGATTATGTGAAACCGGATGGAGCATGTGAGGAAGGGCCTGCATACTGGGGACATGCCGCAGGCAAATTATATGATTATCTCCAGATACTTCATGATGCCTCATACGGCAAGTTCGATGTATTTGATGACAAACAAATTCAGTCTATGGGAGAATATGTTTCCCGTTCTTATGTAGGTGACGGTTGGGTAGTCAATTTTGCAGATGCTACAGCCAAGCTTACTTTCCCGCCTTCATTGGTTTACAATTTCGGCAAGGCCGTTTCAAGCCGTGAAATGCAGGATTTCGCTATTTACAATCTTGCAGATGACGATGCGCTTTCTTTCAAACAGCCCTCACCTGTGACCTGGAACGATCTGTATCGCTCTCTTCAAAGTCTGAAAACACTTCCGGAAATGACTGCCGAGGTGGAAAGACTCAATGCTCTTTGCAAGGATGAGGCTTCATATCAGGCTTGCAAGAACTCACTCAGAAGCAGTGTTCCATATTTTGTGTGGTATCCTCAGACCCAGTTCTGCTATATGCGGAATAACCGCGGTTGGTTCCTTGCTTCAAAGGGAGGACACAACAACGAAAGTCACAACCATAATGACGTCGGTACTTTCACCCTCTACATCAACAACATACCAATCTTTGTCGATGCCGGAGTCGGTACATATACAAAACAGACTTTCAGCGAAGACAGGTATTCGATATGGTCAATGCAGAGCGATTGGCACAATCTTCCTTCAATCAATGGCACTTCTGAAATCTTCGGTTCGGAATTCAGAGCCTCATCTGTTAATGGAGCAGGCAGAAAAGGTGGAGGAATATTCAGCCTGGATATCAGCACGGCATTCGGGGAATGTGCTTCATGCAAAACCTGGATGCGCTCACTTTCACTCTCTGACTCCGGTCTGATTCTGACAGATTCTTATTCGCTTGAAAAAAGGATATTGCCTGATGTCGAACGTTTCCTTGTCCAGGGTCAGGTCTTCCTTCCGGGCGATATATTCCGCGGTAAAATAGTTGAAGTAGGTGAGTTGATAGTTGAGAATCAAGGAGTTGCAGTTAAAATGTCATATCCTGCCACCCTTCAGCCTTCAGTGCAGACTAAATCACTTGATGATCCTCGGCTTACCAATGTCTGGGGTGATTCATTGAGAAGAATCTCACTCACTACTTCTGACGATGCACCTTTGAAAAACAAATTCATCTTCCACATCACATTGTTGTGATGAAGCCTTATTATTATGAATTTCCTGGAAATACTTGTCATTGCGATTGGACTGTCAATGGATGCCTTTGCCGTATCTATATGCAAGGGATTGTCAGTCAGAAAAATAGAATGGAAACATGTGGCTCTGGTTGCCCTATGGTTCGGTGGCTTCCAGGCCCTCATGCCCGTTATAGGATATTATCTCGGTGTAGGCTTCACGGAAGTTGTCTCCACGGTTGACCATTGGATTGCCTTCGTCCTTCTGTCCTTCATAGGTGGCAACATGGTCAAGGAATCTTTTTCAAAAGAGCCCGTTTCCGGCAATTCGGACTTTTCTTTCAAGACTATGTTTGCAATGGCGGTTGCCACGAGCATCGATGCGTTGGCAATAGGTGTTTCATTTGCTTTCCTTCGTGCGAATATATGGATATCTGTTGCAGTAATCGGAGTCATAACTGCCGTTTTCTCTTCCGTCGGCATATTCATAGGCAATGCTTTCGGGTCACGTTACAAGTCCCGGGCAGAGCTGGCTGGTGGCGTGATTCTGATTATCATGGGAATAAAAATTCTTGTTCAGCACCTTTTTATATAAAATATATATTTCGTGCAAATGCATATAAATTGAAATTTTTTATAATATAAATTAATATTATTTGAAATTCTGAAGATAATATTTGTAACCGCGACTTTATTTTTTAACTTTGTAGAGTTTTGTTCGAACGTAAATAAAACCTGCAGATGATTATGAAATTATTGCCTCGGCCAAGTATTATTCTCATAAGTTTGTTTCTCTTGTCTGTCACTTCAGACTTGTGCGCCCAGTCTTTTGAGGAAAGGGTTGAAAATGACAGATCCATTGCAGCGGGAGTATATCATCCTTATGTCCACGGTGATTTGTCTGACACACCGGCTCCCAAGGGATACAAACCTTTTTATATCAGCCATTTCGGCCGTCATGGTTCCCGTTATCATACCACTGAGGCATATTTTAGGCATGCGCTTGTGGCATTTGAAAAGGCATCAGAGGTCTCAGCCCTGACTCCGGAAGGAAAACAGCTTTATGAAGACATAAAGGTCATCGCATCGGCCCACAATGGTATGGAAGGTGAACTCTCACCACTTGGGGGACGCGAACATAAGGCAATAGCAAGGAGAATGTTCGACCGTTTTCCTGAAGTTTTCACTTCCAGGTCAAGATACAATATTGAATGTTGCTCAAGTACGGTGCAGCGATGCCTGATATCTATGGCGAATTTCTCTCAAAGTCTGGCTTCATGCAGTCCGTCATTGTATTTTAACTTCTTTACCGGCCAGAAATACTACGACTATATCGCCAAGAAAAGCCCATGCAGGAGTGAAATATCCAACGAATCAAAGCATTTCGTCGATTCACTCCGCCATGCAATCTGCCGCTATGACAAAATGTATCAGAAGGTGTTTGCAAGCAGGGAAGCGGCGGATTCTCTCGTGGCCAATCCTCAGGAATTCATCCGTTCCATCTATATGGCCGGATGTATATGCAAGGACCTGGACTGGCTCGGAATCGATATCTTCAAATATTTCGATATCGAAGAGCTTACTCAGCAGATTTGTGTCAATTCAGCGAGAATGTATTTCGAATATGGCAATTCAGCCGAATGCGGGTCGAGGAGTTCCCTCGCCAGTGACGATTTGCTGCGTGACATTGTTGAAAAGGCTGATGAAGCTGTTTCCGGCTCAAGCCTCAAGGCTGCCGACCTGAGGTTCGGACATGACACCGGACTCTTGCCGTTGCTTGGATTGATTGGCGTTGATGGCATGTGTCAGAGGATGAAATCTGACAAATCATGGGAGAAATGGAATACTTATGACCGCATCCCGATGGGATCGAATCTGCAGATGGTCTTCTATAAGAATTCAAAAGATGATATTTTGGTGAAACTGCTTTTCAATGAGCAGGAAACCTCTGTGCCTGCTCTTGAGCCATACAGTGCTCCTTATTACAGATGGAATGACCTGAAAGCCTATCTTTCAGGCAAATATGAATAATAATAACTAACAATTGATAATCATGAAAAGATTTACTGCATTTCTGATGATGATTGCTGCCTTTGCAGCATTCCAACCCGCAAGCCTTTCAGCAGGCAATGGTAAGAAAGTATCTGTCGTAGCTCACCGTGGATTCTGGAATTGTGATGAGGCCGGCTATGCGAAGAACTCTATTGCATCCCTTGTCCAGGCACAGAAAAACGGATTCTGGGGAAGTGAGTTCGATGTGAACATGACAGCTGACGAGCAGCTTCTTGTCTTCCACGATTCAAATGTCGAGGGAAAGAGCATTGAGAAGAATCCGGCTTCTGCTTTTGATTATTACAGACTAAAGAATGGGGAGAAAATCCCTACTCTCGATGAATATCTCACTCAGGGAGCCAAAAGCAAGACTATGCTTGTGCTCGAGCTCAAGAAACATTCATGCAAGGAGGTTGAGGACAGGGCAGTAGAGCTTGTCCTTCAGAAACTCCGCGAACATAAGCTCCTAAAGAAAAACAGAGTCATGTTCATATCGTTCAGCATGAATATTTGCAAGGAGTTCGCAAGACTTGCGCCGGGATTCACCGTTCAGTACCTTGATACAGACTATACTGCAGACCAGGTTTATGCAGAGGGAGTGAACGGTATCGATACAAATTATCGTGACATGCTCAAGGATACATCACGCTATGACCAGGCCCGTTCACATTCCATGAGCGTAAACGTATGGACCGTCAACAAGACTGAAGCCATGGAGAAACTTGTGGTTCTCGGTGTTGACCAGATTACAACAGACCATCCTCTTGACCTCAGGACAGTCCTCGGCCAGAAGGGCGTAGCTGAAAGAAAATGAATTTCCAGACATTGACAATATGACTAAAAATAATCAGAACCATTATGATGTAATCGTCGTCGGTGGTGGAATCACAGGAGCGGGAACAGCCCGTGACTGTGCCATGAGAGGACTGAATACTCTTCTTGTGGAGCGTTACGATTTCACTGCCGGTGCCACCGGACGCAACCACGGACTGCTTCATAGCGGCGCCCGTTATGCTGTGACAGACCAGGAGTCCGCCACTGAATGTATCCGGGAAAACATGACCTTGCGCAAAATAGCAAGGCATTGTGTCGAGGAAACAGACGGTCTTTTCATTACTTTACCAGAAGACGACCTGAAGTTCCAGGACACCTTCGTCCAGTCTTGCCTGAAGGCTGGAATCAGGGCTGATGTCATTGACCCGAAGGAGGCAATCAGACTTGAACCTTCTGTAAATAAAGACCTTATCGGTGCAGTACGTGTACCTGACGGAGCCGTTGATCCTTTCCGTCTCACAACGGCCAATGTCTTTGATGCCAAGATTCATGGTGCAGACATTCTTACCTATCATGAAGTCACTTCTTTGATAAAAGATGGAGACAGGGTAGTCGGAGTCGAGCTTCTCAACAACCATGACGGCTCCGTGGTGAAGAAATATGCAGACATTGTGATCAATGCCGGAGGTATATGGGGACACAAGATTGCTGCCATGGCAGGAGCCAACGTGAATATGTTCCCTGCAAAGGGAGCCTTGCTGATTTTCGGACATAGGGTCAACAACATGGTAATCAACCGTTGCCGCAAACCTGCCGATGCGGATATTCTTGTCCCGGGTGATACCATCTGCCTTATCGGAACAACATCGAGCCGAGTCCCTTACGATGAGATCGACCACATGAAGGTTACTCCGGAGGAGGTTGACGTTCTGCTCAGGGAAGGACAGAAGCTTGCACCTTCTCTTGCCACCACCCGTATTCTCAGAGCATATGCCGGTGTAAGGCCTTTGGTTGCAGCAGACAATGACCCTTCAGGCCGAAGCATCAGCCGCGGAATCGTATGTCTGGATCACGAGACTCGTGACGGCATACCAGGTTTCATCACCATAACAGGAGGAAAGCTCATGACTTACCGTCTGATGGCGGAGTGGGCTACTGACTTGGCTTGCAAGAAGTTGGGCAAGGATGTGAAATGTACGACCGACAAAGTATGTCTCCCGGGCTCTGAGATTGTCAAGACAAAGAAGTCCGACCAGAAGATTTTCGGCGGAATAGGTGACATGGCCGCTAAAGGACGTCATGGTACATTGAGCTCGAAGATTGACAATACAGACAAATGTGATGCATCACTGGTGTGTGAATGTGAGGAAGTGTCTGTCGGAGAGGTGAACTATGCCATTAAAGAGCTTGATACATACAATCTTATCAATTTACGTCGCCGTACAAGAGTCGGTATGGGTACTTGCCAGGGCGAACTTTGTGCATGCAGGGCTGCAGGTCTTCTTGCCAAAGCGAACGGATGTGCGCGCAAGTCTGCCGAAGACCTTGCTTCTTTCATGAATGAAAGATGGAAAGGAATGTATCCTGTAGCATGGGGCGAAACTCTTTGTGAGGCCCAGTTCACATCCTGGATATATGAAGGTGTCTGCGGACTGGACACGTTCTCGAAGTCTGATGTTGCCAAATAAATAGGAAAATTATGAAATTTGATTCAATAATAATAGGTGGAGGCCTGAGTGGTCTGGTGGCGGGAATCGGACTTCAGCTTAAAGGCAGGAAGACTCTTGTCGTCTCATCTGGCCAGAGTGCCCTTCATTTTTTCTCGGGATCATTCGAGCTGTACAACACGGAAAAGCCATATACTGAAGCTCTCAAGGAAATCCCTCAGACACATCCTTATGCAAAGATGGGTGCGGACAGAGTGCTCGAACTTGCATCAACTGTTCCGGAATTCTTCTCACATGCCGGAATCACTTTGAACGGCTCGGCAGAAAGGAACCATTACAGACTTACCCCGATGGGTGTTGTGAAACCTGCATGGCTCACTCTGGAAGGTTATATCACCATCCCTCAGGACGGCAAATTCCCTTATAAGAAAATCACAGTCGCAAATCTTGACGGATATCTTGACTTCCATACGGAATTCATAGCTGCATCACTTGAGCAGCAAGGGGTTGAGTGCAAGATTTGCTCTGTTTCTCTCCCTGAGCTTGACTATCTCAGGTCCAATCCGACGGAAATGCGTTCTACCAATATCGCACGCGCAATCAAAGGCGATGTTCTCGGACGTCTTGCCCAGAAACTTTCTGAAGCTGCACAGGGAACCGAAGCAGTTCTCGTGCCTGCAGTTCTGGGCCTGGAGTCTCCTGTGAATGCACAGTCCCTGAAAGCCCGCACTGATGTTCCGGTTGAGTTCGTTGCAACGCTTCCGCCTTCAGTTCCTGGCATAAGGACCCAGCTCATGCTCAAATCCCATTTCCAGAAACTCGGAGGAACCTACATTCTTGGAGATACGGTGATAGAAGGTATTTTCGAAAATGACATCCTGAAAGGCATCCGCACCGTAAATCATGGAGATACCGTTTTTGAGGCTGATTCATTCGTACTGGCTTCAGGCAGTTTCTTCAGCAGGGGAGTCATGGCCACCCAGGAAGGAGTTTTCGATCCTATATTCGATCTTGATATTGATGCGCCTGCCGATCGTGGACAATGGTACAGCACGCTTATGTTCGATGCCCAGCCTTATATGCAATTCGGAGTCCATACCGATGAAGACTTCAAGGTATCCAGATCGGGAAAGACCATCGGCAACCTTTATGCTGTCGGATCGGCCCTTTCAGGCTTCAACGGCATAAAAGAAGGCTGCGGTGCAGGTGTGTCCATCCTGACGGCTCTGGATGTGGCAGATAAAATAACACGATAATTCACAGGGTTATGAATGAGAATACAATGAATAAGGGATTAAATACCAGTGAAAACAATTTCGAGCAGTGCATCAAATGTACCATTTGTACGGTGTATTGCCCTGTGATGGCCGTGAATCCGGATTATCCCGGACCTAAGCAGGCAGGTCCTGATGGTGAAAGATACCGTCTTAAGGATCCGGCATTCTTTGATGAGGCCTTGAAATATTGCATGAACTGCAAAAGATGTGAGGTGGCATGTCCTTCCAATGTGAAGATCGGCGACATCATCCAGAAGGCACGTCTGCAATACAGTTCGAAGAAACCTGGCCTGCGCGAATTCGCACTGGCAAACACAGACCTTCTCGGCACTGTCGCAACAACCATGGCACCGGTGGTCAACGGTACCCTGAAGATGGGCATTGTCAAGTCTGCAATGCACGGAATCATCGGAGTTGACAAACACCGTGAATTTCCTTCATATTCAGGACAGAAATTCACGACTTGGTTCAGGAAGAATGCGGAGGCTGAACAGGCAAAATACTCCAAATTCGTTACATATTTCCACGGATGCTATGCCAATTACAACTATCCGAAGCTTGCAAAGGATTTCGTCAAGATTATGAATGCCCTCGGATATGGCGTGCATCTTATGGATAAGGAAAAATGTTGCGGAGTTGCCCTGATTTCGAACGGCTTCAAGAAAAAGGCTGCAAAGCAGGCTGCTTCCAACCTTGACTGCATCAGGTCAGCGGTAAATGCAGGTGAAGTGGTGCTCGGAACAAGTTCTACCTGCGCATTCACCATCCGCGATGAATATGAGCACATCCTCGGTCTCGACAACAGCGATGTCAGGGACAGCGTAATGCTCGCAACCAGGTTCATTTTCAAATTGATAGACTCGTCCAAGGCCAAACTGGTCTTCAGGGATGACTATCGCAAGAGGATTGCCTACCATACTCCATGTCACATGGAGAAGCTTGGATGGGCCATTTATTCAACCTCGCTCATGAAGATGATACCGGGAGTAGAGTTCGTGATGATGGAGTCACAGTGCTGCGGTATTGCCGGTACATACGGATTCAAGAAGGAGAACTACCCATATTCACAGAAAATCGGCGAGGGCGTGTTCAGGCAGATTTCTGAGATTCAGCCGGATATCGTAGCCACAGACTGCGAGACCTGCAAATGGCAGATCGAGATGAGCACGGGTGCCGTAGTAGAGAACCCTATAACAATCCTGGCTGATGCCCTTGATGTAGAAGCCACGATTGCAGCAAACAAGTAAATTAATACTAAACTGATTATAATATGAGCAGATTTTTCGATCCACCTGCACCCAAGCCCCAGATGCCTCAGGAAAAGGTTGACAAGACCTATAAGGCAATGCGTATCAAGGTCTTCCTCGGTGCATTCCTTGGTTATGCAGGTTATTATCTTGTAAGAAAGAATCTTTCTCTTGCCGCTCCGGAAATGATTGAGAACGGCATTCTGGATGCAGCAAAGGTCGGTCTGACGATGTCGGCTGTCTCTATTGCTTATGCATTCAGCAAGTTCATCATGGGTTCGGTTTCAGACCGTTCAGACTCACGCAAATTCCTCTGTGTCGGTCTGGTACTTTCAGCCCTTACCATGATTCTTGTGGGTGTGCTTCCTTTCGGAGCCAACACTGCACTCAACACAGCAGTCATTTTTGCCCTGATGCTCATTGTAGGCTGGCTCAGCGGCTTTGGCTGGCCTCCATGCGGACGTATCATGGCGCACTGGTTCTCCCAGAATGAGAGAAGTTTCAAGATGAGTGTATGGAATGTGTCACATACAGTGGGAAGTTTCTCTCTTGGTGTTCTTGCAATTGCTGGAGTTTCTCTGTTTATCTTCTTTGCTCCGACCTTCGGACTTGATGAGGCTCAGGCCTGGAGAGGCAATTTCATCTTCCCTGCTATCATAGCCCTTCTGATTGCTGTATTCTGCTGGTGGGCTATCCGTGACACTCCGGAGTCTTGCGGACTGCCTTCAGTCCAGGACTGGAGAAAGGACTATAGCGGAATCAAGAGCAAGGGAAAAGCTGGTGAAAAACTGCCTTTCAAGGTGCTCTTTGTGGACTATGTGTTGAAGAATAAGCTTTTGTGGATTGTAGCCCTCAGCAATGTCTTTGTCTATATGGTCAGATACGGTATCGGAGACTGGGCACCGACCTTCCTTTCTGATGCCGGTATCATGACTACGGCTGAAAGCAAGATGGCCTTCTCAGTCCACAACCTTGTAGGCGCTGCAGGAACCATTCTCTGCGGCCTTGCCACTTCAAAGATATTCAAAGGTCGCTGTGCCCCGATGAACGTTATCTGTATGCTTGCCTGCATGGTGGGAGTACTCATTTACTGGTTTGTCGGAGCCGGTTTCGTACCTATGGATCCTGCCGTACAGAAAGTTCTTGTTTATGTGGCTCTCTGTCTGATCGGATTCTTTATTTACGGTCCAGTTGCTCTGACAGGTGTGCAGGCTCTCAACCTTGTACCTAAGAATGCTGCAGGTACAGCAGCCGGTTTCGTAGGCCTTTTCGGCTACTTTATCGGTGATGCCATCTGTTCAAAGATTTTTGTAGGCGGAGTTGCAAGCGCTTTTGATTGGAACGTTGCCAATCTTACCGTCGCAGTCGGCGCCCTCATCGGCGTCATCCTCTGCGCCCTCCTTATTCGTCCTGAAGCAAAGCAGGCCGCTGAAAATCGCTGATAATCTTTAAAATATTCCAATAAACAAGAAGCCGGGGCAATTCTCATTGCTCCGGCTTCTGCCCATAATACCACTTATATATTACCTTTTATGAAAGAGTAATCTGATTATTTGTAGCTTACAACCTTAAGCTGTATGTTGTCGAGATACATACGACGCTGGTTGGTAGTTGAAGGATCGTCCCTGTATGATCCGATGGCGATTGCATCACCATTGTTCACTGTTACAGTGAAGGTGCAGCGAGTCCATTTATAGTCCGAATCACTGCCTGTAGGAAGGGTGAACCTGTGTACCTGCTCTTCAGACGGAGTTCCTACCTCGTGGTTGATGAACTTGCTTTCATCCTTACGCTCAGAATTGTTGATAACCTGAACAATCGCTGTTGCAGGGTCGAACTTGTAAGGAACTGAAGTTCCGCTTGTAGGATCCATATAAGGAGCAGCGTCAAATGATACTTCCACTTCCGCTGTACCTGATAGACAGGTAATGGCAGGGGTTACAATCTGTGCATACTTGTAGCTTGCTCCAATTTTTACAAGACCTGCAG
>JBJFDE010000194.1:0-7406 GCA_051889855.1 Candidatus Cryptobacteroides sp.
GTTATACCACTGTTCCGGATGTTCTTTCAGGCGCTTTTCAAGTTCTGCAACATAGGCTCCACAAAGCTCGGCAATCTGTTTTTTGCGAGGAGCCGTCTTGTCATAATGAAGGGGAGTGACGAAAATCTGATATTTCTTTTTGCCCACTTTCATTACATTGACTGCCAGAACATCAAGTCCCCGCATTGCAGCCACTGTAAAAGGCCCCGCAGGAAACTTTGCCTTTTTTCCGAAGAATTCACATTCGATTGTCTTGGTATTGCCCATGTATCTGTCGGCCGGGAAACTTACGATGTCACCCTTGCAGATAGCCTCGTCTATCTCAAAGAGATAACTCATGTCCTCGGTCATGGCAATCATGCTGATATTGGTCTTAACGAACATGCTGTTGCGATTCTCCATGACAGAAGCTTTCTCATATCCATAGACCACGGCATGAATCATCTTTTTCTCAGATACAAGCGTATATCCGGCAATCTCATAATTTCCGATATGCGAACTCAGGTGCAGGAAGGCCTCATCACGGCTTTCAAGAGCTTTGAAATGTTCCAGTCCTTCGACTTGCACATCGAATTTCCTGCCGGCATACATGGCAAATCTGTCTATCACCACTTCCGAGAATTTGCAGTGGTTGACGTATGTCAGCCATGCCGATTTCAGCTTGCCGAATCCGTGAATATTCCTGAAATAATTCCATGCAGTTCTCCTGCTGGGGTTCCGGATCAGGCATACGGGCACCACAAAAATGTCAGAGAACAGGTAAAGGACCCTCACGTCAATAGCGCGCAGGGAACGGATGAGCATTTTATGCATCCATCCGTTCCCATACGTCGATCCGGCCCAGTTCCTCTGCTCCATCGGCTAGCTGATTTTCGTTTCTATATAGTCACAGAATTTTGAGAATGTGTCAACTCCTGCCATTTCTTCAGCCTTTATCTTGAAGCCGAAGTTCTTTTCAACGATAACAACTATGTCAACGAAATCAAGGCTGTCAATTCCCATGTCATCCTTGAGTTTTGCATCCGGAAAGATGTTCTCCGGTTCAATTTCCAATTCCTCAATGAGGAAGTTCCTTACTTTGTCTTCAATTTCTGTACGAGTCATATCTGATAAAAATTATAATTTCTTAATTACCAGAGCACTGTTGGTTCCTCCGAATCCGAAGGAATTGCTCAGGACTGTATTTATCTCTGTTTCAATGGTTTGTCTTGCAATATTGAGATGTTCCGAGTATTCGTCACATTCTTCGAGATTGATATTCGGAGCAACGAATCCGTTCTGCATCATAATGATGGAATATACAATCTCACTTGCACCTGCCATCCAGCACTCATGTCCTGTCATGCTCTTTGTGCTGCTGATCAGGGCATGCTCACCGGCAAAAAGCTTGTCAATTGCCATAGCCTCGAACATATCACCCTGACGTGTGCTGGTTGCATGAGCGTTAATATAGTCGATATCAGATGCTTTCACTCCCGCGTCATCCATTGCGCGCTGCATGGCCCTGATGCATCCTTCATCGCTCGGCTGGCTGATTACGGATGTTCCATTTGATGAGAATCCATAGCCGACCACCTCTGCGATAATGTTTGCACCCCTTGCCACCGCATGGTCATAATCTTCGAGAACAAGTGCAGCCGCACCTCCGCTCGGCACAAGTCCGTCACGGTTTTTGTCAAAAGGACGGCTTGCCCTTGCAGGGTCCTTCATATTTTTTGAAAATGCCCCTATGGCATCAAATGAGGCCATGGAGTAGAAATTGGTTTCCTGAGCTCCTCCGCAAAGTACCATGCTCTGCAGGCCGTTCTTAATCAGCATATAGGCCAGTCCTATGGAGTGACTTCCGCTGGCACAGGCGGCGCTGATTGTGAAGTTCACACCCTTGAGTCTGAATATCGTGCTGATGTTCATAGTGACGGTTGAGTTCATCGCCTGGAATATGAACGACTGGCCCAGAAGCTGGGTATCATGCTTCTCATCCATTATCTTGGATGCCTCGATCACGGGTTTTGCAGAGGAATCATTTCCGAAAATGCAGCCCACCTCATTGGCATCGAGGTACTCCTGAGTGATGCCTGCCATCTTGAAGGCCTGGTCACTTGCCATATATGCATATTCGGCTTCCTCTGACATTCCACGTCTGAGGTGACGGTCTATAAGTCCCTTGAGCACAGGTTTTTTTACAATGCCTGTCAAGGCTGACTGATAACCATATTCCAATCTGATATCTTCGATTCCTATTCCGGATTTTCCATTGTAAAGGGAGTCTTTCACCTCCTCAATCGTTGTTCCGAGGCATGACCATATTCCCATGCCTGTTATGACTACACGTCCCATCAATATAAACCTCCGTTGATACTTATTACTTCTCCTGTGATGTAACTTGCCTGGTCAGAACAAAGGAATCCCACCAGATCGGCCACTTCCTCCGGTTTTCCGAAACGTTTCATCGGCACCAGTTTCTTCAGTTCTTCCTGAGGCAGATCCTTTGTCATGTCTGTCTCTATGAATCCGGGAGCCACGGCATTCACTGTGACATTTCTGGCAGCAGCCTCCTGGGCAAGAGCCTTGGTTGCTCCTATGATGGCAGCCTTGGCTGCACTGTAGTTGGTCTGTCCGGGCATTCCCTTCAGACCTGAAAGAGATGTCATGTTTACAATCCTTCCGCCATGCTTGCGCATCATCATTTTCGGAAGGAGATATTTGGTCACATAAAAAAAGCCGTTGACCGTAACATCCATTACCGCATGCCAGTCACTGTCAGGCATCATGAACATGACATTGTCCTTCCGGATGCCTGCATTGTTCACAAGATATGCTATGTAATCATCGGGATGCTCTCCCTCCCATGCCTGCAGAGCAGCATTCACCTGCGACTGGTCTGCAACATTGAATTTCATGATTGAAGCATCGCCGCCGTTTGCCAGAATCATATCCCTGACCTGCTCTGCAGCTTCTTTATTGGACTGATAATTAATTATTACAGGTATCCCCATTTGTGAAAGTCTCAGGCACACAGCCCTTCCCAATCCTCTTGAGCCACCTGTTACCAATGCATATTTCATATTTTCAGTTCTATTTCCCGATTCCGGTGAAAACAAATTATTATAAAAAGGAATGCAAATATAGCACAATTTCCCCTTTATCATTGAATTGTTGAAAACTTTATTTGTCAAGGATGGAAATATGACAACTTTATTTGTCATAGGAGGAAATTATCCTTATTTTTGTAAGGTTGTAATGTACTAGATATTTATGGATAAACCTATAATATACCAGATGTTCCCCAGGATATGGGGCAATTCGTCATCATCAAACAAAAAAAACGGTACCCTTCAAGAGAACGGATGCGGCAAGTTTTCAGACATCGGCAACGAGACACTCGAATACCTTAAATGGCTCGGATGTACCCATGTCTGGTTCACAGGTGTCATCAGGCATTCGACAACCGAAAACTGCAACGGATGCCATGCATCCAATCCACAGATAGTCAAGGGAAGGGCGGGATCGCCTTATGCTATCTGTGACTATTATGATGTAAACCCTTACCTTGCAGAGGATCCATCCGCAAGAATGGAGGAATTCGAAGCCCTTGTAAGCAGGACCCATGATGCAGGACTGAAGGTGATTCTTGATTTTGTTCCGAATCATGTCGCAAGGGATTATGGTCAGATTTATCCTGTTCCGGGGCATCCTGTACTCGGAGCCGATGATGACAAATCAGTTCATTGGCGCGCAGAAAATGACTTTTTCTATTATCCAGGCACTCCTCTGACTCTCCCTGTAGATCCTGATGAGAAAATCGGTCCGTTCATCGAGAATCCGGCAAAGGCAACGGGCAACAACTGCTACAGTCCTGCACCGGGCATGAACGACTGGTATGAGACCGTCAAAATCAATTACGGTGACGAGCATACAGCCACTTGGGACAAAATGGCCGACATCATTGAATTCTGGGCAGAAAAGGGAGTTGACGGATTCAGGTGCGACATGGTCGAACTGGTGCCACCGGCATTCTTCACTTGGCTCATCAGAAAAGCCAAATCAGAGCATCCCGGACTCATCTTCATAGCAGAGGTTTATAAAAAAGACCTTTATTCTCAATATATCCGCGAGGTAGGATTCGACTATCTTTACGACAAGTCCGGGCTGTATGACACACTGCGTACCATCGTAGAGAAGAACAACGGTGATGATTTCATGCCAGTGGAGCTTTGGCAGTCAACCGCCGGAATTACAAGAAACTGGCAGTATCTTGGTGATTTGCAGCCATATATGCTCAACTTCCTCGAGAATCATGATGAGCAGCGCTTCGCATCAGAGTTCTTTGGAAGAAATCCTCTGCACATGATGGCTCCATTATATGTTTCTCTGTTTTTCAACACCGCACCGTTCATGATTTACTACGGTCAGGAAGCAGGTGAAGCCGGAATGGATGAAGAAGGATTCAGCGGGAAGGACGGCAGGACAACCATTTTCGACTGGTGGAGCGTAGGATCACTCCGCAGGCTGAGGAAAGTCATCAGTTCCGGGGCATACACAAGTCTTGACGTTGAAAAGATTGCTCAGACAGGGCTCGAACGTTCAGAAGCCGAGGTGTTCGTCCGTTTCGCCAAAGCAATCCGGTTTGCTGCATCAGACCAGGCAATACTGAAAGGTACAACTTATGACCTGTGCTATTGCAACTACAGTTCGGAAGGATTTGACAAAAACAGGCATTTTGCTTTCCTCAGGGACTTTGAAGAACATACTGTCCTTGTTGCAGCCAATTTCTCTGAACAGGATACCGAGATGGAGCTCAAGATTCCGCCTCATGCCTTCGAGTGGATGGAACTCCCTGTAACAGAAACACTGAACCCTGACACACCAGTCAGGGTCGCAGTTCCGTCACATGATGCAGTCGTGCTTACTCTTATCTGATATTCAAGCCTCAGATTCCTACAATCGCACTTCCACTTGAGCGATCTATAAAGGCAACGACCTCTTGAGATAACTCAATGAGTTTCACCCATTTGCTCTCACTTATGCAAGGCATTGCATCAAGTGTGGCAAAGTCTATGCTTCCGTCACCGGCGACTGTATCCACCGTCAGGTAACCGACTCCGAGGGAGGTAATGTTCTGGAAGAAATGGGTACCCTGACTCGGCTCGATTCTGTAACCGGGAATGGCACATTCTACAATGAGTCTTGCCTCAGAAATATCGCTCCAGGCAACTGGTACGCCGAGCCATGGATCTGAAGAGCCCCATCTGCCGGGACCTACCAGCAGATATCCGCCCTTCCTGCCCTTCATTTCAGAGTTCAGACGCGAAATTTCCTGAGCCATTTCATTTGTATGGGCGCTGTCAAAATTCTGAGGTGGCAGATAAATTATGTGACTGATTCCGGTTATCGCGCCGGAACCAAGTGCCTTCTGTGAGGTGACCAGTTCAGTTGAGATTCTTGAACGAATCTGTTCAATATCAGCCTCGCTGTCCTTGAAGTATTCACCCACCGGTCTGACCTGCAGGAGTTTGAGCACAAGTTCCTGTCCCTCAGACCCCCTCACGGTATCAGCCGCGAATTCCATCTCCACGTCACACATAAGTTCATTGCGACATATTTCGAGGATATCCCTGATTATGGCAGCCAATGGGAAACGTCCGTATCTGAGAATGGAATCAAATGAGACGACACGTGGCCCGCGCACGGAAACACCCGGCACCATCCTGTTGTTCTCTATGCTGAACGTGGATGCAACCAGCTCCGGATGAGGATATTTCTCAATCTGTTCAGCTATTGGCAGATGGGCAAGGTTAATCCCTTCATTTCTTGAAATCTTGAATGCTCCGGGCCTTAAATCGAGGGCATACATCATCTTCTGGGTATCCCTGAGTGCAAGCTTGGGATCAGAAAGTTGCAGAATCTTCTTGGGGTACTTCGGATTGAATCTCAGGGTGCATCCTCCATCCACAACGGTCTTTCCAAGGCCAAATGCAAGGTTCACGATTCCGTCTTCTGCCTTCTCGCTGCCTATCGGATAGAAATTAACCGAACGGGCGACTCCTGAAAGCAGCGGGTAATACAGTCCGTCATGTTCTGTTCCACAGATACTCTGGACAATAACCGCCATTTTCTCCTCACTCAGAAGATTTGCCGTTGTCTGGATATAAGTCCTGCTTCCAACATAATAAACCGAAGCATACACACTCTTGATTGCCTTCTCAAGCATACGGAGCATCTGGTCCTTGTTCTCTACCAGCGGTATCATATATGTTGAGTAAACACCGGCAAATGGCTGATAATTACTGTCTTCCAGTTTTGAACTTGAACGCACTGCAAGAGGTGAAGTCGCAGTTGCCACAAATACTCTCAACTGTTCCACAAGTTCTTCAGGCAGACGGGAAGACACGAACTCCGAAAGTACATCCTCATCGGAAATATCCGAGTCTATCACATATTGCAGGCCGTTTTCAATGATGAACTGGTCAAAGAAGTCAGTAGCTACGACAATGGTGCGTGGAATGGAAATCCTTACATTCTCATATTTGGTAGCAAGCGAATGTTTGTACACCAGGCTGTTCAGGAAGGCCAGGCCCCTTGCTTTTCCACCGAGGGAGCCCTCACCCATCCTTGCAAACCAGATATATCTCTCATAGCTGTTCATGTCGAAATGGGCAATGACTCCGCGGCCGGTCAGGGCGTGAAAATCATGAATCTGCTGGCTCACATAGTTCCTCAGTTCAGTGGTAGTAGGGAAGTGGCTGCCCTGAACGGATTTGAACAATGTTCCAAGCGTGAAAAGTCCTCTGGCCATGAACCATTTGGAGAACATGTTCTTTGAAGTATTATGCAGGAGTACCTCATCCGGAACCTCCCTGATTCGCTCTTCGAACTCTTTCAGATTGGCTGCACGCCCGTATTCCACATTGTCCGCACCCCTGAATACAAAGTCTCCGAAACCGAATTCCTCTCCGATGTAATCCGAAAGCTGGAGCATAAGAGTCTTTGACCATTTGCGTAGGAAACCCACTCCAAGTTCTTTAGCAATGTCCGCTACGCTCTCCTGTGAAGACTGAAGAAGTATCGGCATGAAAGGGTCATCCTGCCTGATATGTTTCACAAGGTCGATACCGGCATCCAGTTTCTCATCCTCAGCCCTGTCCTCTTTATGTACCGTGAATCCCACGTCAGAAATGACTCCGAGCAAATTGGACTTGTACTTGGTGTACATGCTTATGGCATCATCATAATTGGTTGCAAGCAGGATTTTCGGGCGGGAACGCTTGCGGAACTTTCTCTGGTGTTCGTTCAGTGTCTCCTTGAGGAATTCGGAGCTCTGTTTGAGCACAAGTTTATATAACTCAGGAAGATAGGTCGAATAATACCGTACAGAATCCTCTACAAGGAGGATGGCCTGTACACCT
>JBJFDE010000195.1:0-2041 GCA_051889855.1 Candidatus Cryptobacteroides sp.
TGATGAGGAAATCGGCTTAGAATGGTCTCGTATTCCACATCTCTATTACAATTACTATGTTTATCAATATGCAACTGGTTTCAGTGCTGCTGCAGCCTTGAGCAGTCAAATTCTCGAGGAAGGGCAGCCTGCAGTAGAACGCTATTTAGGATTCCTTGAGGCTGGATCGAGTGACTTCCCGATTGAAGTGCTGAAAAAAGCCGGAGTTGATATGACGTCTCCGGAGCCAATTGAGGCGGCATGTAAAGTGTTTGAAGAAAAATTAACCGAATTGGAACAGCTGTTAAAAAAATAAACAAGGTAAAAGCGGAGGTGAACTGCACCCTATAAAGTAGACAGTTTAATAAAAAGGGATGTGCCGTGTTTATGCGGCGATGAGATGACTTCGGTAAGCTGCCGGAGTCATCTTCTTTAATGTCCATTGCTTTCTCGTATTGTTATAGTGATCCATATAATCATCAATCATATATTTTAGTTCCGCCAAACTGTTTGCATTTTTGTAAGGAACTTCGTCCTTCATATGTCCAAAGAAGGATTCCATCGGGGCGTTGTCCAGGCAGTTTCCCCTTCGTGACATGGACTGTAAGAGCCCCATCTCTTTCACGCGAGATTGATATTCAGGATGCGTGTAATGAAACCCTTGATCCGAATGAATCATTGCTTCTGGATGTAATTGATTCTCATAAAAGCTTTCTAACTTGGTTAATGTTCGGTAGACTATCTCCATCCGCAGGCTTGTCGAGAGTTCATAGGCGACGATCTCTCGTGTCGCCACATCTTTCACGCAAGACAAATAAGCCGTCTTCCCACCACGGATTTGCAGGTAGGTGATGTCGGTCAAGAAGACTTTCCCTGGTTCCTGTTGGTCAAACTGGCGGTTCAAATGGTTGGGTACCTGACGGTGAACCTCTGTTGCCTTGGCCATCGTACGGTAAGGGTTCGCTCTCCGTACCTTGGCAAAAAAGTGAAACTTGCGCATCAATCGAAGGATTTTCTTGTGGTTCATTGGCTGACCGGCTTTCTCGGTGACTTCCATATATAAGCCGCGATAACCGATTTTCCCTTGGGCCTCATCATAAATCTCTTTTAGAAAGACATAATCCTGATAATCAGACTCCTCCCGGATAGCTTGTTTTTCCGCATTCTGAAGCCATTTATAATAGCCGCTTGGACTCACTTTGGCCACTTCACATAAATAACGGACCATGTTCTTCAATTGATAAAGCCGAATCGTCTCATTAATGACTTGATATTTCTCTCGGGCTTTTAACGACGATTCTTCTTCGCCTGCCTTTCCAACTCGTCTAGCTTTTTTAGTAAGGTCAATTCCGCCTCTAAGAGGCGAATGCGGGCTTCTGCTTGGGCCAATTTCTTCTCGGCAGAGGCCTTCTCTTTCTTGGGGCGCCCCTTACTCGCTTTTCCTCGGCGTTCCTCTAAAAAGCCATTTTCTCCGTATGTTTGGAAGGTTCTGCGCCAACGAGCCAGGGCGCTTTGGGCTTTTTTAATGCCAATCACCTCTAAATCGAAACCTGCTTCTCGGAATATTTCCGCTGGGCCTTTCCCAGATTGGTTTTGTTTAACCGCCTGCAGTTTGAAGTCAGGGGTATACTGAATCGCGCGGTCTGTCACGGCTTTAACGTTTGGATTAGCTTCTAGTAGTCTCTGTTGGTGTTCATTAAAGATAATCTTACTCATGAAAAATACTCCGTTCTAAAAATCGTAATGTTAGTATAACGGGAGTTTTCCGGAAAGAGAATAGGAAAACCCCGAATAGGGTCCACTTTTTTTAAAGTGTCCACTATTCGGGGTTCAGTTCAGGGCATATATTCCCTCCGCTTTCTTTCGTCTGGTCTAAAATCCTTTAAACCGTTTCTTATGCCGAATACCATAAATAAAAATCAGGAATGAAGCAAAAAGTATGGGAGAGGAAATGTAAAGCGGGATAACATGCATCAGCCCAAGAAGCTGCAGGAAGAAAGAAATCATGATGAGGCATAGCAAGCCGATGAGATAAAATTTTTTCATAGCGAATCCGTCCCTT